>JAHEDS010000029.1 GCA_024641135.1 Flavobacteriales bacterium | reverse complement strand
ATTGAGCATTATAAAGCATTAGGTATTGATTTGACCCCTATTTTACACAAGGTTTCTGTAGCCCCAGATGTTAAATTATATCATACAGAGCAACAAGATCATCATATGGAAAAATCTTTAGATTTTGAAATAATCAATAAAGCGCATCCAGCTCTTTTCAGAAAAGAAAAAACGGTACTCGATCTTAAAATTTGTAATATGGATAGAGCTACTGGTGCTATCTTAAGTAATGAAATTTCAAAAATTTATGGTGCTCAGGGTTTACCAGAAAATACTCTTAAAATTAATTTTACCGGTTCTGCTGGTCAAAGTTTTGGAGCCTTTTCTACACACGGACTAACATTAATAGTTAGCGGAAACACAAATGATTATTTAGGAAAAGGATTGTCTGGGGCCAAATTAATAATTAAAGTGCCTGAAGAAGCTACCATTATTCCTGAAAAAAATGTTATTATTGGTAACGTTGCTTTATATGGCGCAACAGCAGGTGAAGCCTATATAAATGGAAAAGCTGGCGAACGTTTCTGTGTAAGAAACTCAGGAGCTAAAGCCGTTGTCGAGGGCATTGGAGATCATGGCTGTGAATATATGACTGGTGGAATCGCTGTTATTCTAGGTGATGTCGGCAGAAATTTTGGAGCTGGAATGAGCGGAGGTATTGCATTTGTTTACGACAGCAACAATACATTTAAAAAGAATTGCAATTCTGAAGGTTTAAATCTTGATCCTGTCACTGAAACAGAGGATATTAAAACCCTAAAAAACTTAATAGAAAATCATTATAATGCGACATTAAGTCCTTTAGCACAGAGAATTCTTGAAAAATGGGAAGTTGAATTACCTAAATTCATCAAGATACTACCAGAAGAGTATAAGCAGGCATTAATACGATTAGAGAAAGAAAATCTTATAATACAATAAGAACATGGGAAAGACGACCGGATTTTTAGAATTTGAAAGACAAGTTGAACAGTATGAAACTGTTGAAAACAGAGTATCCAATTACAAAGAATTTACTATTCCAATGGATGAAAAGGCCTTGAAAAATCAAGGGGCCAGATGCATGGATTGCGGTATCCCGTTTTGTCATAGTGGCTGTCCTTTAGGAAATTTAATTCCCGATTTTAATGACAATGTTTATAAAGGGAAGTGGAAAGAAGCCGCAAAAATCTTGCATTCAACTAACAATTTTCCAGAGTTCACGGGTAGATTATGTCCGGCACCATGCGAAGAAGCCTGTGTTTTAGGGATCAATGAAGACCCTGTCACGATTGAAAATATTGAAAAAAACATAGTTGAAACAGCCTTTAAAGAAGGTTGGATTACTGCACAGCCACCATTGGTAAGAACAGGAAAATCTGTTGCAGTTGTTGGTTCTGGTCCTTCAGGGTTAGCTGCTGCACAACAATTAAATAGGGCAGGTCATTTAGTAACTGTTTTTGAACGAGATGCCAAAGTTGGAGGATTGTTACGTTACGGAATACCCGATTTCAAATTAGAAAAGAAAATTATAGACAGAAGGCTTTCAGTTTTAAAAGAGGAAGGTATTGTGTTTAAAACTAAAGCTCATATTGGAAAAAACATTAGTGTAGAAACTTTAAAAGAAAACTTTGATGCCATAGTTTTATGTGGAGGGTCTACTTCAAGACGTGAAATCCCAATTAAAGGAGCGCATTTAAAAGGAGTGCATCAAGCCATGGAGTTTTTAAAACAAAATAATGAACGTGTTGATGGTATGACAGATTTTGAAAATGTATTAACTGCAAAAGACAAACATGTAATTGTAATTGGTGGTGGCGACACGGGTTCAGACTGTATAGGAACTTCAAACCGTCATGGCGCCAAATCTGTAACAAATTTTGAAATTTTAAGCAAACCAACTACTGGGCGACCAGCTAATCAGCCTTGGCCTTACTGGCCTATGCGTTTAAAAACAAGCTCTTCTCATAAAGAAGGTGTTGAACGCTTCTTTAGCATTTCAACTAAAGAATTTTTAGGTGATAAAGATGGAAATTTAACAGGTATAATCACTGCTGAAGTAGAGTGGATTTTTAAAGATGGCGAACGCCCACAGTTAAAAGAATTACCGAATACTGAAAAACAATGGGATTGTGATCTAGCTCTTTTAGCTTTAGGTTTTACTGGCCCAGAACGCACTCTTATTGACCAGTTAGGTTTAGAAACAGATTTTCGAACCAACGTAAATGCCTCCACTAAAAATTATATGACTAATAACCCTGGCATTTTTGTGGCTGGAGATATGCGAAGAGGGCAATCCTTAATAGTTTGGGCCATATCTGAAGGAAGACAAGCCGCATACCACGTTGATTCTTATTTAATGGGCAAATCTAATTTACCTTTAAAAGATGATAATGATTTACCAAGGGTTTAATAATAACTAATCATCTGAATAAAAGCACAAAACCAAATAAATTATTAATGTTTAAGTGATTTTAATTATTCCTTAACAAAATTATTTTTCAAAAGTACTATATTTGCCGCTTTACACTTATTTAAATTATGTTAAAGAAAATCGGTTCTATCTTTTTATCATTAATTTTTTTGGCTTTGCTTGCTGCGCCAACAATAATTTTATTGGTTGATGATTCTGTAGACATTTCCGTATTCTATTCTACTTCAGAGGAAGAAGAAAAAAGCAGCGAAACATCAAAAACCGTTGAGGTTGTGTTTAATAACTTAACTGGAAATGACGCTGATTTTTCATTTACTAAATCAATAAATCAACATGGATATTATTTTAAAAAATATCCAAAGCCTCATTTAAATCTCATTTCTCCTCCTCCAGAATTTCACATATTATAATTTCGATTCTTTAGGCTTTAAATAGCCCCGTTTTCAGTTTTAACAACATTTAGTATTTTACTAAATGCATAAAATTATTATAATATGTTTAAATATATTAAAAGTGACTTGCCAGCGAGTATAGTCGTATTTTTTGTAGCGTTACCATTATGTTTAGGTATCGCTTTAGCCAGTGGAGCTCCTTTATTCTCAGGAGTTATTGCTGGAATAATAGGTGGAATTGTGGTGGGTTCATTAAGTGGATCCAAAATCGGGGTTAGTGGTCCAGCCGCCGGACTTGCTGCCATCGTATTAACCGCTATAGCTACCTTAGGAAGCTATGAAAACTTTTTGATGGCTGTTGTTTTAGGGGGCATCATTCAAATCCTTTTTGGGATTTTAAAAGCAGGTATTATAGGTTATTATTTTCCGTCTTCAGTGATTAAAGGTATGTTGACTGGTATTGGAATTATTATTATCTTAAAACAAATACCCCACTTTTTTGGGTATGATTCTAACCCGGAAGGAGCTTGGTCTTTTATGCAAATTGATGGTGAAAATTCATTTTCAGAATTATTCAATATGATTAATTATATTAAACCTGGTTCTGCTTTGATTGGAATTATTGCTTTGAGTATTTTATTGTTTTGGGACAAAATATTGTCTAAAAAAGGAAGGTTTTTTCAGGTTATTCAAGGCCCATTAGTGGCGGTTGTTGTTGGTGTTATTTTCTATGCTTTAACAAAGTCAAATGATACATTAAGTATTTCAGCTTCACATTTGGTGAGTGTTCCAATCCCCGAAGATGTTGGTTCTTTTTTGAATCAATTCAGCTTTCCAAATTTTAAAGCTATTACAAATAGAGAGGTTTGGATTGTGGCATTTACCATAGCGCTTGTTGCTAGTTTAGAAACGCTTTTATGCGTTGAGGCTACCGATAAATTAGACCCACATAAAAATGTAACCCCAACCAACAGAGAGTTACTGGCTCAAGGAACTGGAAACGTTATATCTGGGTTAGTTGGAGGATTACCTATTACTCAGGTTATCGTTAGAAGTTCTGCCAATATTCAATCAGGAGGAAGAACCAAACTTTCAGCCATCATTCATGGATTCTTATTATTGATATCAGTAATAATAATTCCAAGATTATTAAATATGATTCCTTTATCTGTTTTAGCAGCTATCTTACTTATAGTCGGTTATAAACTGGCAAAACCTGCATTATTTAAGAAAATGTATGATTTAGGCTGGAAACAATGGATACCATTTACAGTAACCGTGTTTGGTATTGTTTTTTCCGATTTATTAGTGGGAATATTTTTAGGCCTTACCGTCGGAATTGTTGTTATTTTAATTAAAAGCTATCAAAACTCTCATTTCTTGCATATTGAAGATAAAAGTAATGGTAAGCATAAAATAAAAATGACCTTTGCTGAAGAGGTGACATTTTTTAACAAAGGAGCTATTTTGAAAGAATTAGATAGTTTGCCAAGAGACACCTATTTAGAATTAGATGTAAGGAAAACAAGATATCTTGATAATGACATTATTGAAATTCTTGAGGATTTTGCCTTTAAAGCTAAAGAGAGACATATAGATATTAATTTAGTCTCAGAACGCGGTGTTGTTGAAAATCCATCAAGTTTTATTGAATTCTTTAAGCTAAGACCAAAAACAGCATAAATTAAAAATATTATGAAAAAATATAAAATATTGGTGCTTTCAGATTTAAAAAGTTCTGCCGTCAACACCTTAAAAAGTTCGGTAAGCCTTGCTAAAATTACAAATGGGCAAATAGAGTTTTTTTATGTAAAAAAACCAACAGAAATAGTAGAACAAGAGAATCAATTATCTGCCATAAGAACAATTAATAAAGAACATATAAACGTCAATAAAAAAATTCAAAATTTAATAAATCCCATTTGTAATGAATATGGCATTAAAATAGACTACTCATTCACTTTTGGCAATGTAAAAAATGAAGTTGACGCTTATATTAAAGAACATCAGCCGGATATTATTGTTTTAGGAAAACGAAAATCAAAGTCTTTAAATTTTGTAGGAGATAATATGACGCAATTTGTTATAGATAAACATGATGGCGTTATTATGTTAGCTACAAATAAAAATCATTTAGAACCAAATCATGAAATTTCATTAGGTGTCCTAAACAGTTATGAAGATTTATTTAATTTAGATTTTTCAGTAAATTTAATAGACCATATTCAAGAACCATTAAAATCCTTTAAAATCGTTAAAAACTCTAAGGTTCAAGAAAAAGAAAAGCTTCCTGAAGACAAAAAAACGGTAGAATATGTATTTGAACAAAATGATAATACTGTTAAGAATCTTTCAACCTATCTTAACAAAAACAATATTAATTTATTATACGTAAACCGAGACGAGAAAAACACTAATCAAGATGCGGACTTCATAAAGTCAGATATTAATGATATAATAAACAACATTAATGTCTCTCTTTTAATTACTGGTAGATAAAATTATAATTTCAAATAATCTTATCGAATCAAATAACAAACAACATTTTTTAAATAAAATAATATATTATGAAAGCACATACAAGAGAAACACAAGCAACCATGACTCCTCAAAAGTCATTACAATATTTAAAAGAAGGAAATCAAAGGTTTCAAAATAATTTAAAAGCCAATAGAAACTTGCTAGAACAGGTGAATGATACCAGTGATGGACAATTCCCTTTTGCAACCATATTAAGCTGTATTGATTCAAGGGTTTCAGCTGAGTTGGTTTTTGACCAAGGTCTTGGCGATATTTTTAGTGTACGTATTGCTGGTAACTTTGTAAATGAAGATATTCTAGGAAGTATGGAATTTGCCTGTAAACTAGCAGGAACAAAACTTATAGTCGTTTTAGGGCATACAAGTTGTGGTGCCGTTAAAGGCGCTTGTGACGATGCAAAAATGGGTAACTTAACAAAATTAATAGAGAAAATAACTCCTGCCGTAAATGCTGTTGCTGAACCAAAAGACAGAAGCCTAAGAAATTCGAAAAATCTAGAATTTGTAGATTCTGTGGCTGAAAAAAATGTTCTTCTAACCATTGATAGAATACATGCTGAAAGTCCAATTCTTACCGAAATGGAAAAAAACGGAGAAATTCTGATTATTGGTGCCATGTATGATATTAATAATGGCGAGGTCACCTTTTTTGAATAAACCTAATTTATTAAATGAGTAAAAATAAATTGAAAAAGAAAATAACAATGGCAGTGCTAACAATTTTGTTAGCACTGCCTTCTTATATGAGTGCCCAAGACAGTGATTTTGGAAATTGGATAATGTATTTTGGAAATAAAAAATTAAACAACAAATGGAATATACATCATGAAATACAATATCGCAATTATAATTCTATTGGTGATTTAGAACAATTGTTGCTTAGAACTGGTTTAGGCTATACTTTTAATGAGGGTAAAAGCAATATTTTATTTGGTTATGGTTATATATTATCAGAAAACTATTTAGGCAATTCAGACGGTAAAGAAACCGTTAATGAACACAGAATCTTCCAACAGTTTATAACTTCACAAAATGTAGGAAGCGTCAAACTAAATCATCGGTATCGTTTTGAACAGCGTTTTGTAGAAGATGATTTTAAAATGCGATTCAGATATTTTTTGGGTTTAAACATCCCCTTTAACAAAACTAGCCCTTATTATTTTTCTGCTTATAATGAAATATTTTTAAACACAAAAAGTGCGGTCTTTGACAGAGACAGGCTTTATGGTGGAATTGGTTATAAAATCAACGATAATATAAGAATAGAAATGGGGTATATGAATCAATTTTTTGAAAGCACCAGTAGAGATCAATTTAATATAATGACCTTCATCACTTTCTAAATTCTAAAAATAATATTACATTACAGCAAACTAACTAGACTATGAAGAAATTATTTTCAAATATTAAAGGAGATGCTTTTGGCGGTATCACAGCAGGAATTGTTGCATTACCACTAGCATTAGCATTTGGAGTTTCTTCAGGTTTGGGTCCAAGTGCTGGATTATATGGGGCTATATTCTTGAGCTTTTTTGCAGCCCTATTTGGAGGTACAAATACTCAAATATCTGGACCTACAGCTCCAATGACTGCGGTAAGTATGATTGTGATAGCGGGTATACTGGCTGCAAATGATGGCGATTTAAATAAAGCGCTACCAATTATTTTAACTGTTTTTTTACTTGGAGGGTTATTACAAATAGGATTAGGGGTTGTTGGTTTTGGAAAATATATTAAGTACATACCATATCCAGTAGTTTCTGGTTTTATGACGGCTATTGGAGTTATTATATTGGTGACTCAAATTCTTCCTGCTATTGGATATTACCCGAAAGAAGACAAAGCGTATGTTGAAACTTTTAAACCAGCAGCTGAGGCCATAATATTGGAAAACATTTTAAAAGATGAGGCAGGCGAAAATATTTTAGTATTAGAAGATTTTACAGAAACTGTTGCCAGAGCTAGTGGAACAACTCAAGAAGATATACTTAAAGAGTCTAAAACCTTGGCTGCAAATAATGCGTCAGGAGTTTTAGGCACATTAAAAGTTTTACCTCAAGCTTTAAAACATATAAGTTGGCTTGAATTTATTTTAGCGCTTTCAACAATTTTTATAATCTTCGCTTTTAAACGAATTACAACTACTATTCCTAGTACTTTAGTGGCTTTACTAGTAGTATCAGGTGTTGCCGTAGGTTTTGGATTAGATTACCGACCTATTGAAGAAATACCTTCTGGGTTACCTATCCCTAATTTAGAAATTATAACAGGATTTAACTTAAATTCCTTAGCTCCGTATATTTTTACCTCATTAACTTTAGCCCTTTTAGGAGCAATTGATTCACTGTTAACCAGTGTTGTTGCAGATAATATGACTAAAACGAAACATCAGCCAAATAAAGAACTTATTGGGCAAGGTATTGGTAACAGTTTTGCCGCTATTTTTGGTGGATTACCAGGAGCAGGAGCAACCATAAGAACCGTTGTTAATATAAAATCTGGTGGTAAAACTAAACTTTCAGGAATGATAGCTGGTATCATGCTGCTTTTTATTTTATTAGCTCTGGGACCAGTAGCTTCCAGAATTCCTGCAGCCGTTTTAGCGGGAATATTAGTAACTGTTGGAATTGGTGTTATGGACTATAAAGGACTAAAAGCCATACCAAGTTTACCAAGAGATGCAAAACTAGGTCCTTTTAAATTGAGTTCGGAAGTTATTATTATGATTGTAGTTTTAGTGCTTTCTAGTTTATGGAATTTGGTTTATGCAGTAGGAATAGGTCTTATAATTGCATCGCTCATGTTTATGAAAAAAATTGGGGATTTAACGGCTCAAAGTTCTGATGTTAAACCATTAAAAGAAGAAGCCTGGAAAGATGAAATTGGTTTCCCTGAAAAATTAAAAGAAGAAGTTTTTATAAAACATTTGAAGGGCCCTTTGTTTTTTGGCTCTACCAGCGATTTTCAAATATTGGCAAAGCAAATACCTAAAAACGCATCTACCGTGGTTATTCGTTTAGAAAGAATGCCTTATATAGATCAATCTGGTTTGTATGCTATGGAAGATGTATTGGTAGATTTAAGAAAGGATAATATTGACGTATTGTTTGTTGGGTTACTCAACCAGCCTAAATTAATGATGGAACGAATTGATATTATTCCAGATTTAATTCCTGAGGAAAATTTGTTTGAAACATTCAATGAATGCCTTAGCTGGATTAAGGATAATGTTAAAGATTTCCACTAATTATAAAATAAAAAAATGCGAACTATAAGGTTCGCATTTTTTAATAATACTATTTTTAGCTATTGTGCTTCTTTCATAAATTCTTCTACTTTAGCAACCATGTTTTTGCTTCCACAGATAAAAGGCACACGTTGATGAAGTTCTGTTGGCTGAATATCTAATATCCTTATAAAACCGTCACTAGCCTTGCCATTTGCCTGTTCAGCAATAAAAGCCATAGGATTACATTCATATAATAATCTTAGTTTACCATTGGAGTTTAAAGAACTTTTTGGATATAAATAAATTCCACCTTTTATCATGTTTCTATGAAAATCGGAAACCAATGACCCAATATATCGCGAAGTATATGGCCTATCTTCTTCTTCACGCTGGCAATATTTAATATAATTTTTTATGCCTTGAGGAAAGTGTATATAATTCCCTTCATTCACTGAGTATATGGTTCCATTTTCTGGAAACTCCATATTTGGGTGCGACAAATAAAAGGACCCAATAGCTGGATTTAAAGTAAACCCGTTAACTCCATCTCCAGTAGTGTAAACTAACATGGTTGAAGTTCCATAAACCACATAGCCTGCTGCAACTTGTTGATTTCCTTTTTGTAAAAAATCTTCAAGTGTTACTGGGGTACCCACTGGTGTAACTCGTCTATAAATGGAAAAAATAGTCCCAACAGATACATTAACATCAATATTAGAAGAACCATCCAAAGGGTCAATAAGAACAACATATTTATTTTGATGGTTTTCGTCAATACTATTTATAGAAATAAAATCATCTTCTTCTTCACTGGCTATCCCACAAACAATATTTCTATTTATCAGGGTTTGAATAAATTTCTCATTAGCATAAACATCCAGTTTCTGCTGACTTTCTCCTTGTATATTAACCTCGCCTGCACTTCCTATAATATCAACTAATCCGGCTTTATTTACTTCATGATTAACAACTTTTGCCGCCAAACGAATAGAATTAAACAGACTCGACAACTCTCCAGAAGAATATTTAAAAGAAGTTTGATTACCAATTATAAATTCTCCGAGCGTTTGATTTTTTTTATGCATAAATAAGTGATTTATTAGTGCAAATATCAATCTTTTTTGCTGCAACTACAACGATTTCGTTAATTATTAGCATTTATAAATAAATAACTTTACTCTATCTTTGGATTAAATATTAAACTATGGGCTTTAAAATAAGAAACGCAAAAAAAAGTGACATGCCTCACATTCTAAACTTAATAAAAGAATTAGCTGTTTTTGAAAAAGAGCCTGAGGCTGTTGAGGTTTCTGTAAGTGATTTAGAAAAAGACGGTTTTGGAAAGAACCCTGCATTTCATTGTTTTGTTGCTGAAGTTAATGGTAAAATAGAAGGAATGGCATTAATATACAATCGATATTCTACGTGGAAAGGAAAGGCCTTACATTTAGAAGATTTGATTGTAAGTGAAACCATGAGGGGTTCAGGAATTGGTACTGCGCTATTAGATGAAGTGGTTAAATATGGGCATCAAATAGGTGTAAAACGTATAACATGGGAGGTACTTAACTGGAACGAACCTGCTATTATTTTTTATGAAAAAAAAGGGGCTAATATTATGCGCGAATGGAATGTAGTCCATTTAAATGAACATGCTATTAAAAATTATATATCTAAACTATAATGCAAGTATTCAAATTTGGTGGCGCTTCGGTTAAAGATGCCAACGGGGTTAAAAACCTAGCAAAAGTTCTTCAAAAAGTAGGTTATAATAACACGTTAGTGGTGGTTTCTGCCATGGGAAAAACCACTAATGCTTTAGAGGTTGTAATTAACAACTATTTTAAAAATAAGAATGAATTGCAAAGTTCTTTGCAAGATGTTAAAAAATATCATAATGAAATCCTTTTAGATTTATTTGAAAATGAACAACATCCTGTATTTAAAAAAATAACCACCTTGTTTGATGAGTTAAACAGTTTTTTAAAAACCAATAAATCCCCCGATTATAATTTTGTTTATGATCAAATAATAGGTTACGGCGAATTAGTTTCAACGCTTATTATTAGTAATTATTTAAATGAAACCGGCTTAAAAAACAAATGGCTAGATGTTAGAGAATATATTAAAACAGATAGTTATTATAGACGCGCAAATGTTAATTGGGATGACACACAAAGTTTAATAAGCAAAAAGTTTGATGCTTCAACTTTAAATGTCACTCAAGGTTTTTTAGGAAGTGATCGCAATAATTTTACAACCACTTTAGGTAGAGAAGGAAGTGATTATACTGCGGCGATTTTTGCTTATTGTTTAAATGCCGAGAGTGTAACCATATGGAAAGATGTTCCCGGAGTTTTAAATGCCGATCCGCGATATTTTGAAAACGCCCAGTTATTACATAATATTTCTTATCGAGAAGCTATTGAATTGGCATTTTACGGCGCCTCGGTAATACATCCAAAAACCTTACAGCCCCTACAACGTAAGGAAATACCATTGTATGTTAAATCATTCCTTAACCCCGAAAAACCAGGAACTAAAGTTGGTAAAGGCATTCCTTTAGAGCCAAATATTCCTTGCTTTATTGTTAAGAAAAATCAGGTGCTAATTTCATTGTCATCATTAGATTTCTCATATATAGTTGAAGAAAACATTAGCGAAATTTTCAACTTATTGCATTTATATAAAATGAAGGTAGATGTTATTCAAAATTCGGCCATTAGTTTTTCAGTGTGCGTAGATAACATTTATAATAATTTAGAAAAACTACTGCATCACTTAAAGGCTAAATTTAATGTTACCTGCCATGAAAATGTGTCGCTGTATACTATTAGAAATTATAACGAAAATTCTATTCAACAAATGGAACAAGGTAAAACCATTTTACTTAAACAGTTAACACAAGGTACAGTTCAAATGGTAACACTATAATTTTTTATTATTTTTAAAGTTATATCATTTAAAACGAAGCGAAATTATTAAAGGAATAAAATAAAATTTTTGATTAGGTTTGCAAGTATGACAAAACATGTAGAAAAAAACTTAGTAACAGCAAAAGAAGTGGCCAAAGTTATCAATGTAGATAACTATGGTTTATTTGGAACTTTCATAGGTTGGCTGCTTATTAAGTTACTTAAAATTTCTACTATAAATAAATTATATCTACGCAACAAACATCTAAAAGGAGTTGACTTTTTAAATAGTATTTTAGATGATTTTCAGATAAAATTCGAGATACCAGAGGAAGATTTAAAACGATTACCTAAAGATGGTGCTTACATTACTATTTCGAATCATCCGCTTGGAGGTTTAGACGGTGTTTTATTATTGAAACTGATGCTTGAACAGCGTGAAGATTTTAAAATTATAGCCAATTTTTTAATACACAGAATTGAACCTTTACAGCCTTATATCATGCCTGTAAACCCTTTTGAAGACAGGAAAGAAGCTAAATCAAGCGTTGTTGGGTTCAAGAATTCATTGTTACATTTAAAAGATGGCCATCCTCTTGGGATTTTTCCAGCTGGTGAAGTTTCAACTTATAGAGATGGCAAGTTGGTGGTTGATAAACCTTGGGAAGAACCTGCCATGAAGCTTATTAAAAAAGCAGAAGTTCCTGTTGTTCCAATTTATTTTCACGCTAAAAACAGCCGACTTTTTTATAAACTTTCAAAAATTAATGACAAGTTTAGAACCGCTAAATTACCTTCAGAATTATTAACTCAAAAAAATAGGGTAATTAGAGTTAGAATAGGAAAACCTATTTCGGTCGCCGATCAAATTGAACATTCGAGCTTAGAAGATTTTTGCGATTTTTTAAGACGAAAAACCTATATGCTTGCTAACTCATTTGAAGAGAAGCCTAAAATTTTAGACAATATTTCTTCTTCTTTAAAAGTTACTAAACTTCCTAAAAATATTGTAACTCCAATATCTCAAGAGTTAATGATTAAGGAAGTAGAAGCATTACGGGTTGGTGATTGCAGATTATTGCAAAGCAAAAACTACGAGGTTTTTTTAGCTCAGGCAGATAAGATTCCTAACATTTTAAGAGAAATTGGAAGGTTACGGGAAATAACCTTTAGAGAAGTTGGCGAAGGCACCAATGAAGCCATTGATTTAGACGATTTTGACTCCTATTACCATCATATGTTTCTTTGGGATGACGAAAACAAAGTTATTGCTGGTGCTTACAGAATGGGCCTTGGATCTAAAATTTATAAAGAATTTGGTATTGATGGGTTTTATCTTCAAGACCTTTTTAGATTTGAGCCAGAATTGTATAAAATGATGAGTCAGTCTATTGAAATGGGACGGGCATTTATTATAAAAGATTATCAGCAAAAACCAATGCCGTTATTTTTACTATGGAAAGGCATTGTACATATCACACTGCGCTTTCCGGAACACAAATACCTAATTGGTGGTGTTAGTATTAGTAATCAGTTTTCTAATTTCTCAAAATCATTAATGATTGAGTTTATGAAATCTCATTATTACGACCCATATATAGCGCAATACGTTCACCCTAAAAAGGAATTTAAAGTTAAACTTAAAGATGCCGACAAAGACTTTGTTTTTGATGAAACAGAGGCAGATTTAAATAAGTTTGATCGCTTTATTGATGAAATAGAACCGGGAGCTTTACGCTTGCCTATTCTACTTAAAAAGTATATTAAACAAAACGCTAAACTTGTTGCTTTTAATGTCGACCCCTTATTTAATAACTCTGTCGATGGTTTAATGTATATTAAAATTGCCGATTTACCAGAAAGCACTGTAAAGCCTGTTATGGAAGAGTTTCAAGCTGAATTGGAACGCAAGCTAGCTGAAAATTCAGAAGAAAACTCATAATTTAACTTCGATAATAAAATTTTAACCCTTTAACGTAATAATAAAATAATTCCACCAACTGCAGTTACAATTAAAATAAAGCGTCTGTACTGTACATTTGAGATCACTTTTATTAACGCAGCTCCAATTAAAAACCCACAAATAACTACAGGAACCATTACTGAATTTAAAACCAATGTTTGAGTGGTAACAGTTTTCCAAACAAAAATGTGGAATGGTAGTTTAAAAATATTTATAATAAAAAACAACCAGGCAGCAGTACCTATAAATTCATTTTTAGGTAATCGAATAGCCAAAAAATAAATATTGGCCACTGGTCCTGCCAAATTACCAATCATGGTCGTAAAGCCCGCCAAAAAACCCATTATCCATGAAAATATTCTGGACTTTGGTACTGCATTTGACTTTCTGTTTTCCGAATAAAACATAAGAATAACAGAACCAATAATAATGATGGCCATCATTTTTTTAAAAAGTGCTTCAGAAATGTCATTCCCTAGCCAAACACCCACCAATACTCCAATAATCATCATTGGTAGTAATTTTAAAATATAGTTCCATTGGGCATGCCTGTTATAATAAATAACTGCTAAAATATCGGCACAAATTAACATGGGTAATAAAATGCCAGTAGATGCTTTTTCTCCAAAAACAAAAGCCAAAATCACAACAATAATAATACCGATGCCTTTAATACCAGCTTTTGATAATCCCAACAAAAAAACAGCTAAACCAATAGCTGCCCATTGTAACCATGACAAATTATATGATTGTAGTATGTCTAAGTAATTCAATATATATTAACGATTTTTATTTAAAGGCCTGATCTTTTGGCTCCCAAAGTTCAATTTTATTTCCGTCATTGTCAAGAATCCAACCAAATTTACCATATTCGTATTCTTCCATTTCTCCAATAATAGTTACCCCTTCTTCTTTTAAAACTTCTAAAAGTTTAACCAAATTTTCAACACGATAATTAAACATGAAATCTTTATTTGACGGCTTATAATACTTAGTGTCTAGAGGAAACGGACTCCATTGTGTGGAACACTCTTTTCCTTCTTTATCTTTCCACCAAAACGTACAGCCATAATCATCTGTATTAAAACCTAAATGTTTTTTATACCAGTCTTTAGTTTCATTTGGACTTTTAGTTTTAAAAAACAACCCCCCTATTCCTATAACTCTGTTTTTCATAAATCCACAATTTTAAACATGCTGATCTAGAAGTATGGCATTTCCATCTGGATCGAACACCATAAAACTTGCTGGTCCTTTGGCATTTTCGTCAACTTCTTTCTCTATATTAATTCCCGATGATTTTAAGTGTTTTTGAATGGTTCTAACATCATCAAAAGGCTCAACCTTATTAGCATTCTCATCCCATCCTGGGTTAAAGGTTAAAATATTATTTTTAAACATCCCTTGAAATAAACCAATAAGAGCGTTACCATTTTTCATGATTAGATAATTTTTTTCCAATTGTCCCGCATATACGCTAAAGCCCAATGTTTCGTAAAATTGTTTTGAAGCCTTAATGTCCTTAACACTTAGACTTGCAGAAAATGCTCCTAATTTCATGTTTTTTTATTTTTAGTTGGTTAGTATTATTTCTTTTTAACGTTAGATTCATAAAACTCAATCCAGTTATCAACGGTCATTTTTGAAGCGAGTTCTCCAAGCAGTTCATAGGGAATATCCTCTAAATTTTTAAACCTGATACAACTTTTTCCCATATCTAATTTACGTTTACTATGTTTTGGGAATTCGTTAATAAACCAATTATGCAAATCTTTATCTGCATAAACACCCATATGATAAACCGCAATAAAATTTTTCTGAGAGGCTATATTTAAAAAAGGCAATGGTAATTCGGGAGTACAATGATATCCTGCGGGGTAGATTGAATGAGGTACTACATAGCCAATCATGCCATAACTAATAGTTTCCTCAAAACCCTTTGGTATATTCTCCCTTATAGTTTTGCGTAATTTATGAATAACCTCCTGCCGTTCTTTGGGAAGTTGATTGATATAATCTTCAGGTGAACTGGCTTGGTATTGCATTTTGTGACTTTTAGATTTCTAAAGTTAACAAAATTTCTCTTTAATTTTATCTACAATAGTTTGTGCCAGTTTTTCTTTACTCTCAACTGTCCAGCCCGCCACATGTGGCGATAGTATTACGTTTTTTGCCTTAATTAAATATTGAAATGCGGATGGCATTTCAGAAGAAAATAAATTTTCAAATGAGGCTTTTTCATATTCCAAAACATCCAATCCAGCACCAAGAATTTTTCCTACTTTAATTGCTTCAACTAAATCATTCGTAACAACACTTTTACCGCGGGCGGTGTTAATGAACCAAAATGGTTTTTTAAACTGATTAATCCATTGGGAATTCACCATGTTTAAGGTCTGTGGCGTTTGTGGCGTATGCAAGCTTATAACATCTGCTTTTTCTTGTAATTCTGAAAGGGAAACTTGTCTCGCATTGGCATCACCAACGTTTGGTTTGATATCATAACAAAGCACCTCAACTTCAAACCCACGAAGCTTTTTAGCAAAAGCTTTACCCATATTACCATATCCAATAATCCCAACTGTTTTTCCGTCAAGTTCAATACCTCGGTTATCTTCACGTAACCATTTACCTTCTCTAACTTCTGTGTCTGCTTTATTGAGTTTGTTAAATAACGACAACAACATGCCTAAGGCATGCTCACCAACCGCATTTCTATTCCCTTCAGGAGCAGCAATTAAGGTAATTCCTTTTTTCTCGGCATACTCGCAATCAATATTTTCCAGTCCTGCGCCAACACGCCCTATAAATTTTAAGTTGGTAGCTGCATCAAGAAACTGTTTGTCTATAGTAAACCTGCTTCTTAAAATAATCCCGCCGTATTCAGGTATTTTTGATTCAATCACTTCCTTTGAAGATGTGTAATCTTCATGATTTATAAAGCCCAAATCATTAAGTTGCTCTATTAATAAATGGTGGTTAGTATCTAAATGAAGAATTTTCATTAAAACCCAAGAATCATTTTTGCAATTAAAAAATATAATAGTATTCCAAAAATATCATTACTTGTTGTAATAAAAGGTCCGGTTGCAACTGCAGGATCTACTCCTCGTTTATCTAAAAAAATAGGTATAAAGGTTCCTATTAATGCAGCTATAATAATTACGGTAATTAAGGCTGCGCCTATAGTTAAAGACACCAAATAAGGTGTTTGAAAAAAGAAATGACTAATAATAAGCACCACAAAAGCAATAGCTATTCCATTCACCAATCCAAGTAAAAACTCTTTGAACAAACGTTTTAAAAGCTCGCCTTTAATGGTGTCATTTGCTAAGCCTTGTACTACAATGGCAGAAGATTGAACCCCGACATTTCCTGCCGTTGCCTGAATTAAGGGAACAAAACTTAAAAGAATTGCATATTCATTTAATACCACCTGAAAATTTGTAATTATTGTGGCAGCACCTATACCTCCAAACATTCCAATTAATAGCCAGGGTAAACGTGCCTTGGTAAGTTCCCAAACGCTATCATCTGCTTCAACATCACTGGTAATACCCGCTGCTAGCTGATAATCTTTTTCAGCTTCCTCTTTCATTACGTCGACGATATCATCAATAGTAATTCGACCTATCAGCCTTTGATAATTATCAACTACCGGAATAGCTTCTAAATCGTATTTCTGCATCACTTTTGCAACATCTTCAGCATCGTCATGAACATTGACACTATCCACGCTTTTTATATAAATATCTGAGATTTTTTGTTCGCTTTTCGCGACGATTAAATCTTTTAATGATAATCTGCCAATTAGCCTATTTTGTTTATTGACTACATAAATGGAATGAACCCTAGTGACATCTTTGGCTTGACCCCGTATTCTTCTTAAACAACCAGCAACCGTCCAGGTTTCATAAACCTTAACCAGCTCTTTAGCCATAAGTCCTCCAGCAGTATCCTCATCATAGGTTAAAAGCTCTTTAATTTCGGCTTTATGATCTTCATCTTCTATATTGGAAATAACTTCTAACTGACGCTCTTCTGGTAATTCAGAAATAATATCAGCCGCATCATCGGTGTCAAGTTCTTCTATTTCTTCAGCGATTTCTTTAGCCGAAAGATTTTTTAAAACTTTTTCTCTGTTGTCCTCATCAAGTTCCATTAGGATATCTGATGTGGTTTCAGAATCTAAAAGTTTGATAACATACATTGCTTCTTCCAGATCTAATTCATCCAGAATTTCGGCAATATCAGCATAGTGAAACTCTCTTAAAAGCCTTTGTAGTTCATTGTCTTTTTTTTGTACAACTAATAGCTCTACTTGTTCAATAAGTTCATCACTGAGTTGAAATTGTATGTTCTCGTTTTCTTCTGCCAACTTGAAAATATTTTTTGAAATTAAGCGTCCTTTTGAATCAATTGTGTCAATGAAATAAATTCTTGAACATTCAATTGTTCAGGGCGTTTATCAAAGATAACATCTTCTCTCAAATTTTCGCTTAAATTGAATGTTTTTAAACTGTTACGAAGTGTTTTTCTTCGTTGTTGAAAAGCTGTTTTAACCACTTTAAATAATAAGGACTCATCACAATCTAAATTGTAATTTTCCTTTCTAGTCAACCTTAAGACCCCGGAATCAACTTTTGGTGGCGGATTAAATACTGTAGGTGGTACTGTAAACAAATATTCAGCAGTATAAAATGCCTGCGTTAAAACAGATAAAATTCCATATACTTTACTTCCTTCTTTTGAGCAAATACGTTGCGCTACTTCTTTTTGAAACATGCCAGAAAATTCAGGAATTTGATCTCGCATTTCTAACAATTTAAATACAATTTGAGTTGAGATGTTATAAGGAAAATTTCCAATGATTGCAAAAGGTTCCTTTTTAAAAACTTCATTTAAATCGTACTTTAAAAAATCCTTTTCAATAACTCTTGGGCCTAAATTGAGAAAATTGGCTTTTAAATATTCTACCGATTCAGAATCAATTTCAATAACATATGTTGTAACATCTTTTTTTAAAAGGTATTTTGTTAAAACACCCATTCCAGGTCCAATTTCTAAAACCGATTTATACCCGTTTAAAGTAAGTGAATCTGCGATTTTTTCTGCAATACCTTCATCAATTAAAAAATGCTGTCCTAAATGCTTTTTTGCTCTTACGGTCATACTTGCGTTACATAATAAATTATTAGTTCACTGAATACTCATCAATTATCTCTAATTCTGTTCTAAAAGACAGTACCTGATCTCCAAAGTGTTTTAATGACTCTTGACGCAATCTTCCAGCATCATTTTTATAATATGCCTCTAATGCATCTCTCGATTTTGCCCTGTACTGCACAGAATAGGTGACCCCGCCAAGATCTTCTTTAACCAAAACCTTAGTAAGTTTAGCTTCTACGAAATAGCCTGTTGCTAGCACTTGTGGAATATGTTCTTTAATCCATTCCAACCATTTTTGATGAATACTTTCGTCAATGTTGGAAGTTACATTATAAATTATCATTGTTCTGAATATATTATGTCTCTAATTGTTTTGCAAATAACAGGAGTTCTTCATCATCTTCAAAAGGTTTTACCCTTTTTTGATACTTAAATCCTAATTTCTCTAAAAGTTTTATAGAATTAACATTGATTGGTAATGTTATCGCCATTAATGTCTTTAAATGAAAGCGTTCTTTGGCAATTTTTAAAATCGCTGAGGACGCTTCATAACCGTATCCTTTTCCTTCAAATTCTGGTAAAAAAGCAAAGCCCAAATCAACCTCTTCCAATTGTTCTCTTTTTACCAAGCCACATGTTCCCACATATTTAGAAGATTCCTTATCGTACAATTTATAAAAACCAAACCCGAAATCTTCATAGCTTTTTAATGTGCCTTTTAATAAGTAATCTTCGGCATCTTTAACTGTTTTTAAATTCCTGTCTCCAATATATTTAATCCAGTTTGGGGTGTTTACCAATTTTAGAAAGAAAGAGGCATCCTCTAAAGAAAATTTAGAAATGATTAAACGACTTGTTTCAGTAATAATCATCCTATTACAAGTTTATGGCATCTCCTCGCAAGGCTCTATAGCGTTTTCTGGCTTCAATAAAATAAATGCTATCTAAATGATTGAAAACTATATCTTCATATAAAGCCTTTGCCATTTCTGGCTTCATCAAATAATTCTCATATAGATTTGCTAATGCAAAAGTTGCATCATCAACCAAAATTCCGTCACTATAATTTTTTATAATGCTCGAATAATTATTTTCGGCTTTATCGTATTCTTTCCTTTTTTCAAAAATCTTTGCTTGCTTATATAATGCCTGAGGTATAATACTTTCTGTTTTATGCTTATTCAAGATGGAATCTAACATCACAATAGCTTCTTCATCTTTATTTTGAAACACCATCAAATCAGCCTTTGCATACAATTTTAGAGCAACTTGAAGAGAATCTTCATACTTATTATCTGAAATTAAAAGTTTTAAATCTAAAGCATCATTTGCAATTAACTGAGATGTAGACGCTTTTAATATTTTAAGCTGTGATTCGGCCCAGGTGAAATCTCCTTTGAAATAACTTGTTTTTGCCACTTTAAAACGAGCCTCCTGTGAAATTGTACTGTTTTTTAAGCTTCGTTGTATTTGTGTGAAATAGACCAAAGCTGTATTAAACTCCTCTTTTAAAACATAAATATCGCCAAGTTCTAACTTAACCTGTGCTTTTTGCAAATCACTTAAGGGTAATTTAAGTGTATTCTCCAAAAAGGTTGTTGCTTCAGATGCTTGATTAAAATTAAACGCTAAAAAATGAGCATAAGAAATTTGTAAATCGAGTGTTTGTGAAAAAGTGCCATATTGATTAAACAAAGCAAGAAATTTGGCATTAATTTTATCATAATCCTTCCTTGAACTTTCTTTTATTTCTATCTGAAGCAAATTATAATTAGCAATTAATAAGGTCTCTATATCCTGAGCCGTATTAATCAGGTAATTAAGAATTTCCTTTGCCACGACATCTTCATTTTCATTAATTGCAATGTTCGATAATTCTACAATTCGTTCAAGACTTTCTGGTCGTCTATTAAAAATAGCTTTCTCTTGAATAAAAGCCTTATCAAAATTCTTTTGCTGAATAAATAACCAACTTAGCATATTATTCCAAAGAATATCAGGCTCTTGTTGCATTTTTTTGAGTAGAATTTTCTTTAACAACAGATTATTTTCACTTGTTGCATCTTCACTTATAAAATCATTGATTGCACGTTTAATATTACTTAAAGCAACCTCATTACCTTGGACAAAATCAATATAACTTACAAACATTTTTTCTACGTCACCTTGTTCTCCATAAATCTCTGCCAATTGCAGATTAAAATTTAAATCTGGTTTTAAAATCATGGCCTTATTATACGTAGCAAGGGCCTCTTTTAATAATGAATGACTTTGAAAAACAGGCGCGACTCGAAATACATTATTAACATTTTGATCTAGACTAGACAAGGCCTTTTTATAATAATTATTTGCACTTACTGTATCATTCTTTAATTGATAATTGTACCCTAAATCAACATAAAAGGCAGGGTAATTAACGCGCTCTAAAAGTTTTAATAAAAACTGCCCTGCTTCATCATATTTTTCAAGTTGTTGGAAAGAACCTATAATTTGATTAATATAATTTATATTATTTGGCGATTTTTGATATAATCTTTGGTATTCAATTAGTGCTTTTTCATATTCACCATTTTCAAAATAATTCTTAGCAAAAATATCATCTGAAACCAAATCATTTTCCTGCGAATATACCTTTACACCTAGAAGAAACAGAATTATTAAAATATACCTCATAGGGTAAAGATAACAAATGTGATGCGTTGATTTTGTAAATATTATTATAAAAAAATGCCCAGATAATATCCGGGCATTTACCAACCTAAATAAATACCTATTAATTTTCGCCAATTTTTAAAAACGAAATAATCACTAGATTGGGGACAATCTTCGAAAGAAATTAATCCCTATTTATTTACTACTGCAGTGGTGTTGCTTTCAGGTCTTGTTAATTCAAAATCTGAAAACAATATCTTGCTAGCAAAAAAGACCAATAATAGAAGAAGTAAAATTCTTTTAAGGTTTTTCATGGCTTACAGGTTAACTAGATTTGGCGCAGCTAACTTCTAAAATAAATATGAAATCTCAAAAAATTTTATCAAATAATCGTTAAACGGCTTGTTTTTCAGACACTTTATCGACAATAATTAACGACTTGATTTTTATTTGTAGCTAACAAGCTACTTTTTTAATTCAAGAAATATTAGTCAATTAACGAGAAACCGGTATATTTTTGTAATACTTCTGGTATTACAATGCCCTTTTCTGTTTGGTAATTTTCTAAAATACCCGCAAGAACTCTTGGCAAGGCCAAAGAGCTTCCGTTAAGCGTATGTGCTAATTCGTTTTTACCTTCGTTATTTTTAAATCGTAATTTTAAACGGTTCGCTTGAAACGTTTCAAAATTAGATACAGAAGATATTTCCAGCCATCTGTTTTGAGCTGTAGAAAACACTTCAAAATCATAAGTTAGGGCCGACGTAAAACCTAAATCTCCTCCACAAAGGCGTAATATTCTATAAGGTAATTTTAATTCCTGTAAAATGGTTTTAACATGATTTACCATTCCATCTAAAGCTTGATATGACTTTGTTGGATGTTCAATTCGTAATATTTCAACCTTATCAAACTGGTGTAATCTATTTAATCCTCTAACATGTGCACCATAACTTCCCGCTTCTCTTCTAAAACAAGGTGTATACCCGGTAATCCCAATAGGCAAATCACTTTCATTTAACAATACATCCCTAAAAATATTGGTTCCTGGTACTTCGGCGGTAGGAATTAAATATAAATTATCTTCTGTTACATGATACATTTGCCCTTCTTTATCGGGCAGTTGTCCAGTTCCAAATCCAGAAGCCTCATTTACCAAATGTGGTAACTGATATTCTGTGTAACCTGCTTCGGTATTTTTATCCAGAAAATACGTAATTAAGGCTCTTTGAAGTTTTGCTCCTTTTCCTTTATAAACCGGAAAGCCAGCTCCAGTTATTTTATTACCCAATTCGAAATCTATAATATCATATTTCTTTGCTAATTCCCAATGTGGTAAAGCGTCTTTATGTAAAACAGGAATATCTCCTTCTTTAAAAACTTCCAGGTTATCTTCCTCAGAACTTCCCGCGGGAACAATTGAATTCGGGATATTAGGAATTTTATATAACAATTGGTTTAATGCCTCAATCTTATTGTTTAATGATTCATTAAGTTCTTTTGTGGTTTCTTTAATCTGGCTTGTTTTTTCCTTTAAAATATTTGCTTTTTGAGTTTCACCAGATTTAAACAAGTTACCTATTTCTTTAGAAAGAGCATTTGATTCGGCCAACAAACTATCCAACTCGGTTTGAATACGTCTTCTATCTTCATCATATAAAATAACGTCATTAATCAGTCCTGTTGCATCAAAATTTCGTTTTGCCAATCCAGCAATTACCAAATCTTTATTTTCTCGAATAAATGGTACTTGTAACATCTTTTAAAATTTAAGTGACAAATTTAGGGAATTACTAAGAATTCCTCCTTTGTTTTTAATGTAAAATCTATTTAATTAAAGCTTGTTTTCTAAATATGACAATGAGGTTTCTTTGTCTGTTGCCAATTGATTTTTTAATTCGTCCAAGGAATTAAATTTAACTTCATTACGAAGACGGTGCAATAAATTTATTTGAATTTTCTTATTATAGATATCCTCATTAAAATTAAAGAAATGAACTTCAATACTTTCCTTTTCACCATTCACTGTAGGATTCATTCCAATATTTAACATTCCGAAAATTTGTTGTTTTTTAATTACAGAACTTACAACATAAGAACCCTGCTTCGGAATAAGTTTATAATCTTCATTTATTTGAATATTGGCAGTTGGAAATCCCAATTCTCTACCTAAACCCTTTCCTTTAACAACTTTCCCTGTAAGCATAAAATCGTACCCTAAATACTTATTGGCCTTTCCTATATCTCCTTCGTTTAAAGCTTTTCTGATTTTTGTTGAACTTACTGCGACATCATCAATATCCTGAACAGATATTTCTTCTACCTCAAAATTATAGAGGGTTCCAAAAGTTTTTAAATCGTCGATATTAGCATTTCTGTTCCTGCCGAACCTGTGATCGTAACCAATGATTACTTTTTTTACATGGAGTTTATCAACTAAAATCTTTTTAACAAAATCTTCTGCTGAAAGTCTGGAAAACACATTCGTAAATTTTTTAACCAATAAGTTATCTATCCCAAGGCTGTTTAAAATTTTGGTTCGTTCTTGAATTGTATTAATTAGTTTAATATTTGAATCCTTTTGAAGAACCATTCTTGGATGCGGAAAAAAAGTAAGAATAACAGATTCTAAATTGTTTTCTTTAGCAGTTTTTATTAGTCGTTTAATAATTTTTTGATGTCCAATGTGAACGCCATCGAAAGTGCCAATGGTCACTACAGCATCTTTATTAGGCTTATATGATTTTATATTATTAGGTTTCCTCATAAAATGCAACATTGCTATTTTAACCAAAAAAAGCTAAATTTGTTATTTACAGTTAATTAAAATTGCCCTAAACAAAATTAAATGAAAGCAAAACTACATTATGTTTTCACATTGACAATATTTTTAATTGTCTTTTCAGCAATTGGTCAAAATTCTTGGAAAAGAATTGAAGTTACTGAGTATTCAGAACTCATTACTAAACTAAAATTAGATAGAAATAAGGTTACTGTTTTTGAGTTTGAAAAGGAATCATTTAATAAAAATGTATCTAAGGCAAATTTAAGAACTATTGGAAGCAAACCAAGTGAAACAATTATAGAAATACCTTCAGAGGAAGGAAAAACAGAAGCTTTCAGAATTTATGAAGACCCTGTATTCTCACCTTCTCTTGCTGCTAAATATCCGAATATAAAATCTTATGTAGGGTTTAGTATACATAATCCCGGAACAAAATTACGCATGAGCGTGTCTCCTCAAGGTGTTCAAACCATGCTTACTATTAATAATAAGCCGACTTTATTTATGCAACCTGTTTCAAAAGGGGCAAAGGAATATGTCTTATATGATGAGTTTTCAAAAAGTAAACTAACAGATAAATTTGAATGTAAAACTATCGATGATTTTAATAAAACATCTCCATCAAAAACTGCTAAAACAACAATAAATGAAGGCGGGGCTAACGATCAAACTTTACAAAAATTTAGAATAGCCATTTCCGTAACTGGAGAATATACAGAATACCACGATGATAAAAATTCGGGAAATGGAGATGCAGTTTCCGATGCCTTAGCTGCCATTAACGCTACCTTAAGCCGGGTTAATGAAGTATTTGAAACAGATATGGCAGTTAAGTTTGAACTTGTTGATGCTACTCAACTAATTTACACGAATGCTTCAACAGATCCTTATTCTCCTGCAAGTATAGGTGTTGATGGAGCCTGGAGTACAGAACTACAAAGCACTTTAACCACTTTTCTAGGCAATCCAAATTACGATATTGGCCACTTGTTCGGAGCGACTGGTGGTGGTGGTAATGCGGGATGTATTGGTTGTGTTTGTGTTAATAACTCTAAAGGAAGTGGGTACACTTCACCAGCAGATGATGTTCCAGAAGGCGACTCTTTTGATTTGGATTTTGTAACGCATGAAATAGGTCACCAAATGGGAGCTAATCATACATTTGCTTTTGATGTTGAAGGCATTGATGTTAATTCAGAACCTGGTAACGGCACCACTATTATGGGTTATGCTGGCACTGGTGGCTCTGATGAAATACAACTACATAGTGATGAGTATTTTCATTACCACAGTATAAAACAAATACTAGAAAATTTAACCTTCAAATCATGTCAAACAACAAGCGCTATTTTCAATAGTCCACCAAGTGCCAACGCTGGTAATGATTATTATATCCCTAAAGGGACTCCATATATTTTAAAGGGTTCAGCTACCGATCCAAACGGAAGCGACAATTTAACGTATTGCTGGGAACAGATAGATAGCGGGTTATCAAACTATTTGAATTTTGGTCCGGAATTAATTATGGGACCTACTAACAGATCGATGCTTCCTTCTTCTTCTCCTAATAGATATATTCCTCGTTTTAGCAGCGTTTTATCAGGAAACATTACACAAATAAATCCAACTCTAGGAAGTACATGGGAAACGGTTTCAACCGTTGGCAGAACTTTAAATTGGGCGCTAACCGTTCGGGACAGAAGCCCTTCAAATGCTGTTGGTGGCCAAAGTAGCTTCGACCGTATGCAAATAACTGTAGAAGACGTAACTCCTTTTACCGTTGTAAACCCTGTAACTTGGACTCAAGGAGCCACTGTAAACATTAGTTGGGTGGTTGGACAAACAAAAAATGCCACTATAAACTGTCAAAATGTTAATATTAAATTATCTACAAACGGCGGATTAACTTTTCCAACAACCATTGCTTCTAATACTCCTAATGATGGATCTTTTTCCTATACTGTTCCTGCAATTTCTAACACCAATAGTGCAAGAATTTTAGTCGAAGCCGTAAACAACATCTTTTATGATGTTTCTGATTTTAATTTTTCTATTTCAAATGTACCAGAATTTTTTATTGTTAAAAAAACACTAGCACCCATAACCTGTGGGGCTACTTCTGCTGTCTATACGTTTGACTATGTGACATCCAATGGGTTTTCAAATAACACAATATTTAGTGCATCTGGATTACCAATAGGGGCAACTACTGTATTTTCTCCAGCAAATAGAACTACCTCTGGACCATTTACCTTAACTATAAATAATTTAACAACACAAGGCAATTATAACTTTACTGTTACAGGAACTTCTTCAATTATCAAAAATGTCCCTGTTAATTTACCATTTACTAATGGTGTTTGTAGTTCTATTGCAAATAATGAATATAACACCAGTACAACTTTAGTTAAAATAGGTTCTATTAATAACGTCTCTGCTAAACCATCTGGTTATAGTAATTATAAAAATCTATCAACAAACCTCAACAGAAATAGTTCATATGACCTGACAGTAAATGTAAATACCGATGGAAATTTTCAAACCGTAAGTACCGTTTGGATTGATTGGAATCAAAACTGTAGTTTTAATGATCCTGGTGAAGTTTATAATTTAGGAACCGCAATTAATGTCTCTAATGGAGCGACATCAAATTCACCTTTTTCAGTATTAGTTCCTGTAAATGCCGTTTTAGGAAATACTGTTATGCGCGTATCAACAAAATATGATGTAGCTGCGGGTCCCTGCGAAAGTGGTTACGATGGCGAAGTAGAAGATTACACCATTAATGTTTTACCAACATTATCTATTGAAGAGTTTGGATTTGATAATTTGAATGTCTTTCCAAATCCAAACAACGGGTCCTTTACCATTAAATTGATGGGAGCTATAGAAAGAAGTATTAATATTGAAGTTTATGATATTAGAGGAAGGGCCATCTTTAGAAAATCTTATGATAATAATGGTGATTTTAACCAAGAAATACATTTAAGCAATGTGCAATCTGGCATGTATATCTTAAATGTAAATGACGGTTTAAGAAAAACTACCAAAAAATTAATTATAAAATAAATAAAAAAGGAAAGCTAACCGCTTTCCTTTTTTATTTTCCATTATAGGTATTCATGGCTATGTTAACGCCTTCTAACACAAATGATTTGATAAGTTTTACAGATAACTCCAAACGTTCCTTTAACTTTTCAGATTCTTCAGGACTCCATTCTCCCAAAACATAATCTATTTGCCTGCCTTTACTAAACGCATCACTAATGCCAAATCTAAATCGATTATAATTAGTTGTTTTTAATGTTTCCTGTATATCCTTTAAGCCATTATGCCCCCCATCACTTCCTTTTGTTTTAAGTCTTATATTTCCAAATGGCAGGTTTAAATCATCTGTTATAACTAACAGGTTCTCAAATCCAATTTTTTCTTTTGTCATCCAATAAGCGACTGATTTGCCACTAAGATTCATGTAGGTGCTTGGTTTTAAAAGTATAATTTGTCGCCCCTTTAATTTAAATGTCGCAACATCGCCAAGTCTTTGTGTTTCAAAAACTAAATTTTCTTCATCAGCAAACGCATCTAACACTTTAAATCCTATATTGTGTCGCGTGGAAGCATACTTTTCACCAATATTACCTAATCCTACAATTAAATATTTTTTCATAATAGAGGGTTCTTCTATATGTTTTTTTCGTTTAAAAAGCCTATTCCAAAATGAACACATAAAAGTATAATTTGTGTAAAAATAAAAAAGCATCCTGAATAATACAGAATGCTTTTTTATAATTAAATTTTATTTTATTTATTCTTGAGTAGCTTCTGGTGCAGTAGCTTCTGCTCCTTCTGCTCCTTCTGCTGCTGCTGCTTCTTCTTCATCATGCTCTTCAACTGATGCTCTTGAACGTCTTACTTGACAAACAACCGTGTTGTCTGGATGCATAAACTTATAAGCTTCATTTTCTAAAGTTGTGATATAAAGTTTTCCTCCAATTTTAAGAGGTGTAATATCAACCTCGATAAAATCTGGTAAATTTGCTGGTAAAGCTTTAATACGTAAATTTCTTTGGTTTTTACGTAAAACACCACCATTTTTAACACCGCGTGAATTTCCAACAAAGTTTAATGGAATACTCATAGTGATTTCTTTATCTTCATATAATTGATAAAAATCTACATGCATAATTTTATCAGTCACAGGATTGAACTGTATGTCTTGTAAAATTGCATTAAATGTTTTACCATTTTCTAGAGCAATCACAACTGTATGCGCATTAGGCGTGTATACCAGTTTAGTGAAAGCTAATTCTTCAACTGAGAAATGAACTGGCTTATCTCCTCCGTATAATACGCAAGGAACCTGACCAGCATTACGTAAGGCTTTTGTTGCTTTTTTGCCCACGCTTTCTCTTTGAGATCCGTTTAGTGTAATTGATTTCATTTTTATTTATAATTGTTTATTAATACTCTCTTTTTCCTAATATGAACCCATTAGGTGGTTTTTACATAATAAATTTTGAACTAATTGATCTATTATACTGCACATTGTGCATAACACTTGCAAACAAGTCAGCACAGGTTAACACCTTAATTTTATCACACTTATGTTTTAGTGGAATAGAATCTGTAATTATTAATTCTTGTAATTTTGAGTTTTCAATATTATTGTAAGCATCCCCAGATAAAATAGGATGTGTACATATCGCTCTAACACTTAAGGCCCCTCGCTCCATCATTAAGTCTGCTGCCTTCGTTAAAGTTCCTGCTGTATCCACCATATCATCAACCAAAATAACATTTTTACCTCTAACATCTCCAATTAGCTCCATATGAGATATAACATTCGCTTTGGCGCGTTGCTTATAACATATTACCACATCACATTCTAAAGCTTTAGAATAAGCATAAGCCCGTTTAGACCCACCCATATCAGGTGAGGCTATCATTAAATTATCTAGCTTTAAGTTTTTTACATAAGGCAGAAAAATTGTAGAAGCAAATAAATGATCTACCGGTTTTTCGAAAAATCCTTGAATTTGATCTGCATGTAAATCCATGGTGATAATTCTAGTGGCACCTGCCGCTTCCAGCATTTTAGCAACAAGTTTTGCTGCAATTGGCACTCTAGGTTTATCCTTTCTATCTTGCCTTGCCCATCCAAAATAAGGTAATACTGCTGTAATGTGTCTGGCTGAAGCCCGTTTAGCGGCATCAATCATTAACAACATTTCCATTAAATTTTCAGGACCTGGATGCGTAGACCCTATTATAAAAATTCGTGTCCCTCTGATTGACTCCTCATAGGAAGGCTGAAACTCGCCGTCGCTATATTTTGAAGTAATTACATTACCCAGCTCAGTACCATAAGCTTTAGCTATTTTTTGAGCAAGCTCCATACTTTGTGTACAGGGAAAAATCTTTGCTTCGGTAATAATGTAAGACATAGTTAAAATGTTGTTTATTAGTATGTAACGATACCTAATTTTAAACGAGGTGCAAATTTAAAAATTTATTTTAACCTGAATAACATATTCTAAGCTAATTTTTAAGAAAATAAAGAAAATATAATTATTTTTGCTTTCCAAAATGCTCAAGTGGCGGAATTGGTAGACGCGCTGGATTCAAAATCCAGTACTTTCGGGTGTGTGGGTTCGATTCCCACCTTGAGTACATATTAACAAATTAAGGGCTTCACAAAAACTGTGAAGCCCTTATTATTTTAAATATTTTAAGCGAATTGATATTAATCAATTCAAATGTCATCAAATTGTATTTAATTCGTTATCAGATAGATTTGGGGTTTGAAAAGCTTTCACAATGCAACTACAACAACAGACATTGTTCGAGGCTTTTCAAAAGTTAATTAAAGAAAAAGAGATGTACTCTCATACATCTCTTTTTTGATAGATG
>JAHEDS010000096.1 GCA_024641135.1 Flavobacteriales bacterium | reverse complement strand
TAAATTGTTTAAATATAAATGGCTTTTCTGACACTTTTAATCTAGATATAAATCAATCAATCCTTCTGGGGTGTCTACAAATATTGTTTTTTTTGATCTGTCTACTTTTATAATAAATTGATCGTTAACAGGAATTAAGATTTCTTTTTCGTCTTTTTCTATTTCAAACAAGGCCTGAGCTGTGGAATCATTGATTCCTTTAATGACTCCAACATTTCCAAAATTTACATCTTCAATTTTGAAACCTATCACTTCGTGAAAATAAAATTTGTTTCCTTCTAGTTTTGGTAAAAACTCCAAAGGAAGGTATACGTCACTTTTCAATAAAGTATCTGCCTCAGCTTCGGTTGTGACATCTTCAAATTGGACTCGTAATAAATCTGATTTATGTAGTTGTGAGCTTTCAATAAAAAAAGGGATGAAGGTATTTCTATAATCAATAAAAACAGCTTCTAAATTTTCATATAGTTCTGGCTCATCAGTATCTAATTTTATAAGTAGTTCTCCCTTAAAACTATATTTACTGACTATTTTTCCTAAATAAAAGCAATCTTCGATTTTCATAATTTATAAAATAAAAAACTCCGATAAAGCTATCGGAGTTTAAAAGTATAAAAAATATTATTTTTATTCTTCGGTTTTTGTTTCAGGAGTTTCTTCTGCTGCAGTTTCTGCAGTTTCTGCAGTTTCTTCAACAACGTCCTCAACAGGTTCAACTGCAACTTCAGCTTCTTCTACTGTTTCTTCAACAACAGCTGCTGCTGTTCTTGCTTCACTTACAGCCTTTTCAGCTTCTAAAGCTTTCGCTTTAGCATCGGCTTGCGCTTTTGCTAAACCTTCTGATTTTGCTCCAATTCTTGATCCTTTTTCGTCTAACCAAGCGTTAAATTTAGCTTCAGCTTGTTCTTCAGTTAAAGCGCCTTTTCTAACACCACCAGCAAGATGGTTTTTTAATAAAACGCCTTTATAGGATAAAATAGCTTTTGCAGTATCGGTAGGTTGTGCACCATTTTGTAACCATGTTACTGCACCATCAACGTTTAATTCAACAGTTGCTGGGTTTGTGTTTGGATTGTAAACACCTAATTTTTCTAAGTATTTACCATCTCTTTTTGAACGTGCATCAGCTGCAACGATCCAATAGAAAGGTTTCCCTTTTTTACCGTGTCTTTGTAATCTAATTTTTACTGGCATAATGATTAATTAATGAGGTTCTCGACCTCGGTTATTAATAAGAGCGCAAAGATACTATATTTTTTTTATTTACAATATTTTATTTACAATTGAATTAATACTTTAATTCAGGGCAGTTTTTAGAACAAAAGACAGACTGGAGATGGTGTTTTTACATTATTTAAATAGGAGAGCTTTCCACTTGTTTGGTCTATCTTAAAAACGGAAATATTGTTGCTTTTTTGATTGGCTACAAGAAGAAATTTGCCACTTGGATCCAATGTAAAATTTCTTGGCCATTCGCCTTCAACGTCAATATTTTGAATTTTGGTTAAGGAACCGTCTGTCATATTTCTTTTAAATACAACTATAGTGTTTTCCCCTCTGTTAGAGCCGTATAAAAAGTTTTCATTCTTTGATAAATGAATATCTGCACAAGAATTGGCGCCTTTATAATCTTTAGATAGAGTTGAATAATCGTCGATGTGTAAAAAACCAGTTATCGCTTTTTTTGAAGCTGTTATGGTACTTGCATATTCGTTAATATTGTAAATAAAATTACCATCTTTAGTTATTACGAAATGTCTGGGGCCAGCTTTTTCTGAAATCGAAATTGAAGAGGACGAAACTAAATCGTAAGTTTTCCCGTCTTTATTTATAGAATATAAGTGCACTGCATCCAATCCTAAATCTGACACAAACAAATTAGATTTATAAAATTGTGCTGAATGCGCATGCGATACTTTTTCTGCTGTGTTATAATTAAAAACTTGATAAGCTTCATTTAATGTTCCATCGTTATTGATTTCATACAAAGAGACACTACCTCCAACATAATTAGAAACCACGGCTATATTACCGGAAGGATTTATTGAAATATGACAAGGCGCACCTCCTTTACTAGACACGGTATTTAGTAAGTCTAACTTTTTATCTTTTTGTATTTTAAAAGCAGATACAGTTCCATTGCCACCTTCCCCAACAGCATAAATAAATTGCATGTTTGGTGAATATGTTATATAAGAAGGGTCCTGTGTCTCTGCTGCTAATTGGATATTACTTATCGTACCAGTTTCTGTGTTAAATTCGGCCTGGTAAATGCCTTTACTATTACCATCGGTGTAAGTCCCTATATATATAGTGGTGTTTTGAGCATTACAATTGATTACACCCACCATAATACTAAAAAAAAATAGTTTAAAATTCATAACTTATAATATTAATACATTAAAAGTATGATATTTTAAACTATTTTTTTGACTAAAAACTAATATATACTAAAATAAATTTAGACGTTTAATAAGGAGATTTCACTTGAAATTAATTCATCTAGGTCAATCGAATCCAATGAAAATTCGTTATTCATCATAACTTTTTTCATTACCTGATTGGTGACTATTTTAACGTTCGTGTTTGTAGTGTCTACTTCAATTTGAGATTTAACTTTATTTTTCACTACTATTTTAAATTCCGCTAATAGGGCTCTTAATGGAGCTCCTTCAAGCCATTCATTATAAGCTTCTATTTCTTCTGAAATGATTAAGTTAACCTGATCTGTAGCAGCTAATCTATGTTCTTTCGTTTCTTCTAACTCCACTGATATAGAATCTAAATCATGAAATATAACATGATTCTTTTGAGCTAATGATTTATGAATGTTGCAAGGAACAGCTAAATCAACTAATAAAACCTTATTATCAACCTCCGGAACATTTTTAATTAAATTAGGGCAATTACTAGCGGCACTTATAATAACATCAAAATCTTCAAATTTATTTGAAATTACATGGGCCCAAGGAAAGGTTTTGCAATTATTGCTTTGTGCTAAAATAATCGCTTTTTCCTCACTTCGGTTACTAATATAGATATTGCTATAGTTGAATTTTGAGTTATATTTAAATAATTGTTTTACAATATCGCCAGCTCCAACAAATAATATTTTTGCAGATTTAACGAAATCTTTATCAAAGGATTGTCTTATTACTTTTAAAGATTTGTATGCTACAGAAGTAGTACCGTCTCTAAAATCAGTTTCATTACTAATGCGTTTATGTGTTTTAAATACGGCTTGTAATGCTCTTTCAAGTAACGATCCCTGCAATTTATGGGCCATTGAAAACTGATGTGCTTTTTTAATCTGCGAAATAATTTCTGCATCACCAAAAACAAGTGATTCTAATCCTGAAGAGACTTCTAATAAATGTTTAATTGAAAGTTGAGTGTCATCACTTGATAAGAATAAAGCTTTTTCTTTTGAAGTGTTTTCTTTTGATTTAAATGCAATTAGAAAGTCAATTATTACGCCTGCTTTAGTAGAAGTTGATTCAAAATAGATCTCTGTTCTATTACACGTAGCCAAAATAAATAAGCCAGTAATATCCTTAAAGGAAGAAATCAAAACATGGCTTAATTGTTCTTTTTCTTCTTCTGAAAGGTGATATTTTTCTCGGTCTTTAGTATGGGCCGTTTTATGTGAAATACTTATGTAGCGGTATGTTTTATTCATAATGGTCTTAACTCAAAAATCTCTAAAAAACTATAGCATTTTATGCAATAATTATTCAAAGGTAGTAACGGAACATTAGATAGATAATGACATTTATCATGTTTTGTAACATATGTTACATATTTAAATTTTTTGATTGTAATAGGAAGATTTTTAAGAAAAAACAAGAGTTAATTAAGGTTTACAATTAATTGATTCTCTTATTTTTATGAACAATAAACAAGTAATTGTTTAAACTTTTTAAAAACATGACTTTTGTCATGCTTTTTGTTGGAAAGATTTTATAGTTTGGTTATGAAGTGCATTATAGTTCTATATTTTAATTAGTGCCCCAAGTTGTAATAAATATTTTAATCTTAAAATTGTTAATTATGACTCATTCCACTAAAAAAATTTTTCTGACCATTTTCATTATTGTTGTTTTTGTTTTAGGCTACGGTCTATACATGTATTTAAGAGTTAATAATGAAAAATTTGTACCCTTGTTTACGGGGTTGATTTTTGCAATTATTCCTGCCCTTTTAATTAATTACATTTGGAATAAAAAACCGGTAAAATAGCGTTGACTGTTTATTAAATTACTTTTTTAACCAATTTAAATTTATATAACATGTCGAAGATTATTTTTAGATTATTGCTGTCTTTTATTGTTTTTGTTACTGTTTTTATAGTGATTAGGCAAATGGTTATTCCAGATTCTTTTGGAAAACAGGGCCATTACCGTGCAAATTCTTTGGAAGATAATAAAGCCAGAGTTCCATTTTATAAGGGCGCAGAAGAATGTGCCTCTTGCCATCAAGATATTTACGATTTAACATTTTCTGATTTGCATTCAGAAATAAGTTGTGAATCCTGTCATCCTCCGAAAATTGATGCAAATACAGATTGTAAAATCATGCCCCCAAAAGTTGAAGGGACTATTGAATTCTGTGCCCAGTGCCATAAGATGAATGCTGGTAGAATAGATAAAGGAGTTCCTCAATTACTTATTGAAGAACATAAAGGAGATCAAAATTGTATTGAATGTCATAATCCACACGCACCATGGGAACTAAAGGAATAAATAATAGAAGAAAGTTTTTTAAAGCTTCTGCGGCTATAATAGGTGGTTCTATTGCCATGTCAATTATGAAACCATTTGAATTAATGGCTCAAAAGAAGGACGAAAGTGAAAATATAGAAACCGATAAGTTGCCACTATGGGGGATGGGTGTTGATATAGAAAGGTGTGTAGGATGTGGTAAATGTGCTGAAGCTTGTAAAATTGAAAATGATGTGCCAAAGGAACCATTTTATTTTAGGACCTGGGTAGAACAATATACCGTTAAAAAGGATGGTGAGGTTAAAATTGAATCTCCCAATGGCGGGATTGGCGGTTTAAAACAATCAGTGCCTGATGACGATATTTTCAAGTCCTTTATGGTTCCTAAATTATGTAATCACTGTACGAATGCTCCATGTGTTCAAGCATGCCCAGTAGGAGCTACTTATATTAGTCCGGAAGGCGTTGTTTTAGTGGATGATTCTTATTGTATTGGATGTAGTTATTGCATTCAAGCTTGCCCTTATGGTGCCCGATTTATGAATCCATTTACAAAAGTTGCTGATAAATGCACTTTCTGTTACCATCGAATTTCTGATGGTCTGCAACCGGCTTGTGTTGAAGTTTGCCCAACTGATGCACGAATTTTTGGTGATTTGCATGATAAGAAAAGTGATTTGGTTAAATTTTTACAAAAAAATCCAACCGAAGTGCTAAAACCACATTTAAACACAAAATCAAGAGTATTTTATAACGGATTAAGTTCAGAAGTCAGATAATTATGGAAGAGCATTTTCAACATTTATACCAAGCCTTATCTCAAGTAGACGGATACATTTATCCAAATGAAATTGATTTACACTGGGGATTAATGATCGTTTTGTATCCTTATATTACAGGATTAGTGGCTGGAGCTTTTATTTTAGCTTCTTTGGAACGTGTATTTCATGTTAAGGTTCTTAAGCCTACCTATGGGATAGCATTATTAACAGCTTTAGCTTTTTTAGCGGTTGCTACCATGCCATTGGTTAGTCATTTGCAGCATCCATTGAGATCTTATGAAATTTTTATGACCCCTAATTCCACTTCTGCAATGGCTATTTTTGGGTTCGTTTATTTATGGTATTTAATGGCCGTGTTATTATTAGAAATTTGGTTTGATTATAGACGAGATTTTGTGATTTGGTCAAAAACAAGTACTGGATTTAAAAAGATATTTTATAAATTAATTACTTTAGGAATTAATGATACTGATGAAAAATCGGCCAAGCTGGATGACAGATTAGGGTATTTTATAACAGTTGTAGGGATTCCATCTGCTTTTTTGTTACATGGTTATGTAGGCTTTATTTTTGGTTCAATTAAAGCGAATCCGTGGTGGTCAACCGTTTTAATGCCTATCATTTTTTTGTTTTCAGCCATGGTTTCAGGAGTTGCTTTGGTCATGTTGATATATATGGTGGTGAGTTGGATAAGAAAAGTTGAAATTGATATGAAATGCTTAGACACAATCGCCAAATATCTCTTTTACATTCTTCTCATAGATTTTGTACTAGAATCTCTGGATCAAATTCATCGCATTTATGAGGCAGAAGAATCATTTGACATTATTAAAGTATTGGTGAACGGAAAATTGTACATAACCCTTGTCTTAATGCAATGGGGTATTGGAACATGGATTCCTCTTGGTGTCATCGGGTTATTTCAATTTTATAAACCTTCAGAAAAAATTAAAAAAGCAGCTTACTTTATTGTAGGAATATTTGTTCTAGTTGGAATTTTCTTTATGCGTTGGAATATTGTCATAGGAGGTCAGTTATTCTCCAAAAGCTTAAGTGGGTTTACTACTTTTACCGCTGTCTATTCTGGAATGGAAGGTTATTTGATGGCAGCTGTTTGGTTAATTATACCGTTATTTATCTTAGCCTTTTTATTATGGTTGATGCCTCCTTGGAAAAAAATTAGTTATCAAGAATAGGTTTAAGATTCATTTTTATTGACATTTTATTTAAAATAACTTCACAAAAAAACCGAACTATAAGTTCGGTTTTTTTTATTTGAAATAAAGAATTTATTATTCTTTTAAAGATCTCATATAGTTTACTATTAACCAACGGTCCTCATCATCTGGAAGTTTTTTAGAGAACTCAGGCATATCATCTCTACCAATAGTAGTTTTGTAATATAACTCGCCATCAGTTTGTTTGTGGAATTCTGCAGAAGAAAAATCTCCTAAATTACCTTTTAAACCATCAGCTTTTGGTCCATCACCATAACCTTCTTTACCATGACAAGATTTACAGTGTTTATCATATAAAGATTTTCCAATGGCAGCATCAGTTTTTGCAGGTACTGGATTTTTCATTGTAACATATTTTGCAGGCACAACCCATTTATCTTGCATGATCGTTGTGAAAGAAAAGAATGCGAAAGAAACGATTCCCACAATTGTAAAAATTTTAATTGTTTTCATGTTTTTTAAATTTTAGATTTCGAAATTTTAAATAAATTAATAATCAAATATACTATTATTCCCCATATCCCTAAAATTAATAAGTTAGGAAATATAAGTAAGAATAGTGGTGTCTTGTTTTTTGGGGACCACATTGTTCTTTGGTCATAGGTTGACTCATCAACAACAGGGACTCCAAGTGGCGCATTAACTAATGCTTTAACCGTTCCGTAGTCGTCACTATCTTTTAGAACTACTTCAAAAGTTAGTATGCCATTAACACCAGGTATTCCTTCTTCAATAGGTACAATAATAGTGCCATTTTCATCTGTACTATTAAATTCTTCACCAATTCTTAAAGATTTAAATAAACGTTGAACGTTAACATTTAAATATTGATCAGGAAGTACACTATCAGTAGCGGTATCTTTAAGAGTTGCAGTAATATAATTAATACTGTCTATGGTTATAATTTTGGCTTCAATAGTGGCGTCTTTATAACTTAAACTTTTTGAGGCGCGTTTATAAAAATCATTTCCTTTAAATGAGACCGAAATATTGTATAATCCCGTAGAATCTGGTTTAATAAGGTTAAAATCGTTAACTACGAATGTACATTTGCCATTTCCGTCGGTAATGGCACTTCCCAGTTTAACTTCTTCGTCATTGTATTCGTTAAAAACAGTTAATTCAATGTCTGAAACATCAACATTCGATCCATCAACTCTGGAAGTTGCTCTTAAATTAAAAGCAGCTTCTTTGTTCATGGTTTTTATATAATCTGCTTTTAATCTAACAGTGTTTTTTTTGGTGTCTTGAGCATAGATGTTTTGTATACTCGTGCTTAAGAATAAAACACTGACCATTAAAGGAACAATGAAACGGTAGTTTATAGATGTTTTCATGATTCAATGTTTTTAGCAGTTTTTAATTCATCTCTCTCCTCAGCTGTTCGTTGTATAGGAATTACTGGTAAATACCTTACTAATATTGTAATTATTAATAAGCACATTGCTAAAGTTGCAGATGTAATTAACCATTCATGTAACGAAGGTGAATAGGTATGCCAAGATTCAGGAACACCAGATATTGGTAAAAATGGATGTAATAATGTAGGAGTAACAATTACATATCGTTTCCACCAGGATGCCAGTACAACTAATATACCTATGGCAAATATCGCATTTGGTTTTCTTCCTTTTTTAAACAATAAAACAATGATTGGAATAATAAG
>JAHEDS010000095.1 GCA_024641135.1 Flavobacteriales bacterium | reverse complement strand
AACATATCTGATTTATAATAGGCTAGTCCTTTTCTAATAGGTTCAGTAAATAACTCAGCAGCTTTTTGATAGTCTCCTTGACTATAATATTGTTGAGCTCTATAATCTTCAGTTAGCCATAAATCTTTAAATCCGTTTTCTGAAGTACATGAACTGAAACTAATTAAAAACACTAAAGAATAAATTACCCAACCTTTTCTAAACCACATCAAGATAAAAAATGCAAATGGTATAACTAAAATAAGCCCTTCATCTTGCCATTGTTCCTCTTTACTTTCATCTTTTTCTTTAAATTCTAAATCTTTGCTTATAGATTTTGCCAATAATTCAACATCACTTTTGTCAAGGGTTAAATTGTTTATATGAACATTGTTAAGAGAGCTTAACTTCTTAATAATTTCTTGATTTAAAGCAGATCTTACAACTTTACCGTTTCCATCTCGCATGGCTCTTTTTGAACCTAATAATGGGACCTCAGCACCTATAGATGTGGCAAATGGCATTATTTCTATTTTCGTGGTATTGTTATCTGTAATACTTCGAATTGCTTGAAAAGTTGCATCGGTAAATTCATCAGTAATTAAGAGAATAGTTCCTGGTGCTTCAGTAACTTTTATCAGGCTATCGGAAAGGATTAAACCAGCTTGCAAATCGGTACCTTGAAATGGTAACACATTAGTGGTAATAGTTTTTAAATGAGATCCTATAATTTTATAATCTTTGGTTAATGGCACTAAAGTATGTGCTGTTCCTGAAAAACCAACTAATCCAATTCTAACTCTTGGATTAGCATTCAAAAAATCACTAATCTTAAATTTAGCACGTTCCAATCTATTGGGTTGAATATCTTCAGCCATCATACTTTGAGATAGATCCAATAAAATAATCATTGGTGTTTCGAGAATACGTTCAGGAAGTTCAATTTTTTTCCAAGTTGGACCAGCCATACCAAGCACAGCAAATGAGATAATGAAAAAAGACAATACTTGCATAACTATTTTTAGCCTTTCACTTCCCTTTTTAATCATATATGGACGCAAATGAGGAGCAATATATTTTTTCCATTGAATTTGATCTCTAATTCCTAATATGCCAAGAATTAAAACCAAGACCATTGGTGCGAAAAACCAAAGAAATTGTGGTCTCAAAAAATGAAATTCGTTCCAGTTAATATTTAGAATTTCCTCAAACATCCTTCGATCTGTTTCTAATTATTTTAAAGATTGAAATCAGGCTATTGAAAAATATCATTGATATGGTGACAATTAAAGCCGCACCCAAAGGATAATAGTAAAGTAAAGTTGTAGGTTTAAATTCTTCCTCTTCATATTCAATGGGTTCTAAAGCGTCCAATTCTTCATAAATCTGATCTAATCTTTCTGCATCTATGGCCCTAAAATAAGAGGCATTAGTCATGTCGGATATTTCCATCAAGGTATTCTCATCTAAATCAGAACCTCTACCTGCTGGATCGCCTATTCCAATGGTATATATTTGAATGGAGTCCTTTACAGCCAAATCGGCAGCATCCAAAGGCAATATATCTGTACCAGCATCAACGCCATCGGTTAACAACAACATGACTTTTGTTTTTATGGTGTCCTGTTCAAACATCTCAATGCCTTTTACGATCGCCTTTCCTATATTTGTCATTTGGCCTGCCATTCCTACATCAGCTTCATCCAATAATTGATTTACGGTGTTTAAATCTGAAGTAAATGGTGCTTGAACGTAAGCGCTTGAACCAAAAAAAATCAACCCCATTCTATCACCTTCACGCTTACCAATAAAGTCGTGCATTACATTTTTTACAGCATCCCAGCGTCTTGATCTTTTTCCGTCAATAACCCAATCGGTTTCTGCCATGCTAAAAGACAAATCAGCTAATACCAAAAAATTTCTCGATGTTTTAACTTTTAACTCTGGCTCCTCAACAATTTGAGGTGAAGCAAGTGTGCAAAGTATAAGTATCCAAATGACCCATAAACCCAACCAATTTAACAAATTCCTTTTCTTTACTAATGCTGATTTACGGGGCTTAACTCCAGTATATTCTTCAATTTTTTTGAAATTGGGCATACTTAATGAAGCACTTTTCATTCTTAATGCCGGAAAAATCCAATAGATTAATAGTGGCAAGGGTAGTAACCAAAAAATCCAGATATGTGCTATTTCAAAATTTTCAGGCATGTGATTTTATCCATTTTTTTGATATCTCAAGGAGCTCATGAATAGTTTTGTTTTCGATATCTGAATCCAACTCCAAATCATTTTGAATTAAAATACTATACTTAGAAAAAGGTGTGTCTTTCCCTTTAGATTCGAGAAAATTAAGCCAATCAGAACCATAAAGTGATGCAACTTCTAATCTTCCATATTTAAAAATGGCCAATTGCTTGAGTAATATTCTAATATTATTCAAAACCAAAATAGCATTACTAGAAGTAATAGCTATATTCCACGAATCCATAAGTTTTAGAGCATCCCTTCTATATCGATTTTTTTTATATTTTTTCAGCTGAACGAAAAGTATATAGAAAGCAACTAATAAAATAATAGACCCAAGAATGTACCAAGCAGGTGTATTATATGTAAATGAGATAGGTTCAGGTTCAAATACTGGTTCAAGTTCATCAATTTGATTCCTTATAGACATAAGGAACAAACTAATAAATAAAGTTGTTTTATATAATATCAAAATAGTTTTCATTGTTTTGGTCGCAATAGTATTTCTTTTAACTGTACATCAATTTCTGAAACCGTATCAATTTTAAATATTGGAATTCTATATTTTGTCATCTGTGCTTCAAATTGTTGGTATTCTTCATTAAAACCATCTAGAAACCGCTGTCTTACTTTTTGCTTTCTTCCATGCAACAAACTTTGAAAGTTTTCTGAACCAGCTATTATATTGGCTTTGGGTAAATCTCGCTCTATAGGATCATAAATTTTAGCTAGAATAACATCATTATGTCTGGACATATAAGCTAATTGCTTTATAACTGCTGGTGAATAACGATGAAAATCACTTATGATCAAGATTAAAAAATCATGAGAAATTATATTCCTGATTTTCGCAAAAACATCTTTTAAAGCAACATCAAAATCAACAGGCGAAGAGGATTCTAGCTCTTTATTTCGTTGAACAATTTGTTCAAAAAAGCGAAAAATATTTTTTCTGTCACGTTTTGGAAAGATCACATCAATACCATTGTCGGCAAAAACAACACCACCAACACGATCACCTTCCTTAAGAATTCTAAATGCTGCCAAAGCAGCAAGTTCTGCCGCAACTACAGATTTGGTTTTAAACTGTGATCCGAAAAACATAGATTTAGACTGATCAACAATAATCAATGCCGGTTTTTCTTTTTCTTCACTAAAAACCTTTGTATGCGTTTTTTTAGTACGTGCAGTTACTTTCCAATCAATATTTCGAATATCATCTCCAGCGACATAATTTCTTACCTCTTCAAAATCTAGTCCTCTACCTCTTAATTTTGAAGCATGCTTACCTCCTAAAATGCTTTTTACTTTTTGTTTTCTGGACAAAAAACTAAACCCTTGAGCCATAGGTTCCATCTTTAGCAGATCTTGAAGACTCACAAATACATTAGAACTATTTTTAGAAGATTTGCTCATTCTAATATTCTTATCCTATTACTGCCACTAATTTTAACAATTCATCAATTACTTTATCTGATGATATACCTTCGGCATTGGCTTCATAACTTAAAATTAAGCGGTGACGTAAGCAATCATGAACTACGGCTCGAATATTGTCAGGCGTAACAAAATCATTTCCGTTCATCCAAGCATGCGTTCTCGCAGTTCTATCAATTGCTATACTTGCTCTAGGGCTACCTCCATATTCAATCCATTTTTTTAAGTTGTCCCCGTATTTTTCTGGAGTACGTGTAGCAGAAACAATATCTACAATGTATTTCTCCATATTTTCAGAGATTTTAACTTTTGCAATTTCATCACGTGCATCAAAAATGACTTTTGGAGAAAGTTTCTCTTTTTTTACTTCCTTTGTTTTTAGTTGCTCATTGCGATTTAATCTCATAATGCCAAGTTCAGAGGCATCATCTGGATAATCTATCATTACATGCATTAAAAAGCGGTCCATTTGGGCTTCTGGCAACGGATAGGTTCCTTCTTGTTCCACTGGATTTTGAGTTGCCATAACCATAAACAATGGTTCCATTTGGTAGGTTTTTCCAGCAACAGAAACCTGGCGTTCTTCCATAGCTTCCAATAAGGCTGATTGAACTTTTGCAGGAGACCTATTAATCTCATCAGCTAAAATTAAATTACTGAAAATTGGTCCTTTTTGGAAAATGAATTTTTCCTTGCTTTCAGGTTGATAAATTTCAGTTCCGGTCACATCCGAAGGTAATAAATCGGGTGTAAACTGAATTCTGCTCAAACCACAATCCAATTCCTTGGCAAGTGATTTTATGGCTCTAGTTTTGGCAAGACCAGGTAAACCTTCCAATAATAAGTTGCCGTTTGCTAATAGGACTAATATTAAACGTTCAATAAGTTTTTCCTGTCCAATAATTGAGGCAGACATTCGTTCCTTAAGAACCTTAATTGATGCATGTGTTGTCATAATATTTTTATTTTTTAAGATAATGATATACTTTTATTAATAAAAACAATTTATAAATTAAAAAAAGACTAATTTTCTTCGTTAGATGGAATGCTTTCTAGTTTTTTAGTTCCATTAAACACTCTAAGTCTTAAAATAAAATCGCTTGATTTATTATTGGTTTCAGTAATATTCTTGGTTCTGTTAAATATGAAATACAATTCAAATTTCCAATTATTATCAAGTCTATAACCTAATCCAGGAGACAATCTGATTAAATCGTTAAATCGTTCTGCCCTTTTTAAATTGAAAAATACTTCTGCTTCTATGGGAATATATAATCCGTTTGCAAAATTCAAATAATGCTTATTCCAACTTAATACCGTGGACAATCTATAACGCAATCTATAACCTGCTCTCCATCCCGAATTCTTAAAAGAATTTTGAAATCGTTCCTCGAATCTAACATAATTATTTAAGGTTACCTGTTTAATTGTTGGAATATCAAATTTAAATCCTTGAATAAGCCGCAATTCAAAATTATCTGTATTATTGTAATTCTGCGTATATATTATTCCCGCACCTACATGAAAAGATTTGATGAATGGTCCTGTATTATTTAAATTAAATACCTTTTTATTGTTTTTAATATTTAAAGTTGAAATACCTAAAAACCGATTATAAATTTTTGGACTAATTTTCCTGAATCCAATTTGAGTACTTAAGTTTTGATTTTCACTGAAAGGACTAATAAAGTTATAATCAATCCAAAACTGAGAATTTACATTTACAGCTTGATCGACAATACTATCTTGAGAAAACCCATGCTTTGTAATTAATAGAAATGTAATAAAAGCCAAACTGATTTGCTTCATAAATACATAACTATATTTTCAATAAAAAATTAATGATTATCTGTTTTTTACAAATTTTAAAGCTAAGGCTAACAATAAAATACTTACTGGTAGAATAAGTTGTTCATAATGCAAATTTTCAGGGTCCACAAAAAAACTTAAGGCACACCAAACGGTTAGTGTTAGCAAGGTCGTTTCCCATAGCAATACTTTTAAATGCATAAAATCATTGATCTTTGAGAAAATAGCACTATCCTTAAAAGTATGTTCATTGCCCACAAATAGTTTAAATATACCTCCTCCAAGTACTAATATTACTAAAGAAAATAAATAAGTATCTACAGCTTCAATCAGATAAATGCCTGCCATACCTTCACGGATACCAGTAAGTATTAGTACACTTTCGACCAGTCGAATAGTGCCAATAACTATTGCCATAACTCCACAAAAAAGTGTGAATATTGATATGATAATAGCAAAATATTTTAATTGAAAAATTCTTTCAAGTTTTGATGGCTTATAATTTTCTATGGGTTTATCTGACATTTTTTTGAGATTTATAAAAGTTAAAAGTTAATAACTAATTATACAAATATATCATAAAGCGTTTATCTTTTAACCTAGAGCGTTATAAAAAACACCATTCTTAATTCAATTAAGCAAACTATTTTCCAATCTTTCTTCATATCAATAATCAACCAATTTCATTCAGTGTTATAAAGAACTAATTGATTTAACATACTGCAAGTTCTCTTGTGAGACTTAAATATCATCTTTATATATCATATTAAAGCCTTTTTAAAAACAAGTTTAATTATTGAATTATATTTCATTTTTTTAAAACGCTTCCATTACTCCAAAATAGAGTCCTTGATTGCCATCTACACCCCAGGCATAATCTAGCCTGAGATTAATCTTTTTAGCTGGGGCAACCATAAACCGCAAACCAGCACCAACACTTGGCAGCCATTGTCTTTCAAATGTCTCTTCTCCCAACTCTTCCTCATCGGTACCCCAAATACTACCCGTGCCAGCGAAGGCAACAGCACCCCAACGTTTGTAAAAGTTCCATCTGTATTCAGCTTGAGAGGCTACCATATTTTTTCCTTTGTATTTCCCCACAGTATAGCCTCGTAAACTATTTCTTATACCATAGTTTTGGTAACCATCAAAAGGGACATCGCCAGTTGCAAAACCACCATTAATTGAAATTGCCAATATCTGGTTAGAAGTAATCGAATGGTAATATTTTAATGCAAAATCAGTATCAATATAATCATTATCACTTCCTAACCATTCTGCATTTAATTTTGGCCTTATACTAATGTCAAAACCTTTGGTGGGGTAATAAGGATAATCACGATTATCAAAAGAAAGATTTAATCCAATACTGGATACAAAATTATCTGTTATTCCGTTTTGCTTAAAAAAATCTTCAGTAAAATCATTCTGCTCATCTGTTCCCTTATCAAATTTATAGTTGGTTTTTGTACCAAGATATAATGCACCCAGATAAAGGTCTCCTACTATTCTCCTACTATATTCTGCTGAAACAAAATAGCGTAACTCTGAAAAAACCAAATTTAAATTTGTCCCATTATAATCATAATCAAAATTGTTGTTTACACGCATGGTTCCCGTAATAAAGGTCGCCCTGTTTTTATTCTCATTCCAAAATAATCTTGCCATAGGAACAAAAATATAACTATTGTTTGTTGAGTACAATCCTACTAAAGACGCCATTGAAGGAGGAGATAATTTGTCGTCAGAATTTACTTTAAAAAAATACATTCCCATAGCTCCAAAACCGGTTTTCATGGCAGGGTTGTTATTGATAAGAGGCACTACTAAAAAAGTTTTTGAAGATTTATCAAATAATGAATCTTGTTCATTTTGTACATCTCTTTCCTGTGAATTAGCACTATGAAATATCAAAACAGTAAAAAGTAAAGACAATATTCTTCTCATGAATATCATAATATTAATTGGAATTATTTTAGCTGACATTAGATTCATTTAAATTGTACTTTGCAATAACGTCATTTTTTAAATAAACATAAGGGTGGAAAAAACCAGAAATGGCTTTCTCATTAATATTAAACTTTTTTCTAATCTCGTTACTAATTGATAAGGAGTCTACCGAGTTAATATCTAAATAACCTGTGTCTGTACCAAACGTTTTTAAACAATCTAGTTCATCAGGCCCGCCGTGATCTGTTTATAAAACAATCAACACATTTTCCAGACCTACTTTTTCATTCACTTATTTAATAAGATTAGCAAGTATTCTATATAACTTTATCAAGTTATCCTCACATTCCAGACTCGCAGGCCCAAAAACGAACATACATAATCTGTAGATGAAAAACTTACTGATAAATATTCCGTTATTTCATCAGTTCCTAAATTTTCTGTAGCTATTAATTCCTTTGCAAAGTCGAGTGTTAATTCATCTCCAGCAGGACTTAATGTTAAAAACTTAATTTTTTAATTCAAAAGGATACACTACTTTCCAATCTTTTTCCATATCGATAACCGACCATCCTTTCTCAATAGCCTCATCCAGTCCTTTATCTAATCTGCCGACGGAAGATTTTCTGTCATAAGCCCATTCTCTAATAGAATCGGTATGGTGGAGATACAATTTAAAACTAGGATATGAATTGGCGTTGGCCCAACGTAGCATTTGTAAATCACCATCTGAATTACCTGAAGCAAAAACAGGTTTTCTTCCTATATATTGATTGATCCCTTCAGGCTTCCCTTCTTTGTCATCAATAAAATTTAGTTCTGGTAATCTTCTTATAACCGGATTTCCATCATTATAATCATATTTTGTTTTGATACTACTACCTATTACTTGATCTTTTGGAATACCATAAACACCTTCAACCCAAGGACGCATAAATTCAATACCTCCCCCAGATACGATAAAGGTTTTAAAATCATGATCTCTTAGATAATTCAATAATTCCAACAT
>JAHEDS010000094.1 GCA_024641135.1 Flavobacteriales bacterium | reverse complement strand
TATACGAAGAAGTAGAGACTGAATTAACTAAGACAGATTCTCAATTACAAGGCGTTTTTGAAAATATAGTGGATGCCTATGTTATCATGGACTTATTTGGTAACGTATTAAAAATGAATTCGGCTGCAGTAAAATTATTGAAATTTAATAGTGAACACGAATATTTCAATTTTATGGATTTGGTTTTACCCGAAGAAAAGATCAAAATTGGAAGTTCATTTAAGAAGTTATTGAAAGCAGGTTCTATTACAGATTGGGAAATAAAAATTAAAACAAATTCCAACGAAATTAAAATTGTCCACATTAATGCTAGTATTGTTTATGAAAAAGAAAAGCCTGTTGCTGTACAGGGTATTGTTAGAGATATTACTAAAATAAAGGAAGATGAATTAATTGTAAAGCTCATAAATAAAATTGCAAAATCTATTTTAGGGAAACTAGATATTCATGAAATTGCCTATATAATTGCAGAAAACATAGGTAAATTTTTAAAATCAAATGATTGTGTAATTTATTTATATGATGAAAAAGAACAAACAGTCGAGCAAATTGCAGCTTATGGTGTAAAACTCGGTGAAAACAATCAAATTTTCAATAAAACAACATTTGAGAAAAATCAAGGAATTGTAGGATATGTTGCTAAATCTGGTAAAGCTGAGATCATTGAAAATACATTATTAGACAAAAGATATAAAATAGATATAGTTCAGAATAAATCGGAAATAACGGTGCCAATTATGCTTGGTGATAAGGTAATTGGGGTTATTGATTCTGAAAATGAAAACGAAAACTTTTTTACGAATAAACATCTCGAAACCTTAAAAAGTATTTCTAGCATAGTTGCAATGCAGCTCCAAAGTGCTGTGGATTTAAGAGAGCGCAATAGAGCCGAAGAACAATTAAAGCAATCGGAAGCTAGATTATCAACGCTCATTCTAAATTTAGATAAAGCGGTTTTAATGGTAGATGAAAATAACAAGTTAATTGTTACCAATAAAAAATATTGTGATCTTTTTCAGTTATCACAAAGTCCAAATGAGTTAGTTGGACAAGATTGCAGAAATTTTGTCGAGCAAAGAAAAAAGTTCTTTGAAGACCCTGACAAGTATTTGAAAAATATAAAAACTATTTTAAATAATCGTGAAGAGGTTTTAGGGCAGGAAATAAATTTTGCCGACGGAACTGTTTATGAACGAAATTATATCCCAATATACAGAAACAACATTTACAAAGGTTACTTATTGACATATAAAGATTTTACTTTAAGAAGAAATTACAGGCGAAGTATTGAGGCCCAAAGATTAAAATATAGAAGCATAATAGCAAACATGAACTTAGGCTTGGTTGAGGTTGATAATGACGATAAGATTTTAATGGTTAACCAAAGTTTTCTTGAAATGTCAGGATATAATGAAGAAGAACTTATAGGTAAAATTGCAGCAGAAATTGTTATTAATGAAGAAGATAGAGATATTATAAAAACTCAAAATTTAAAGCGTAAAAAAGGAATATCAAATTCTTATGAAATAAGAGTTAAAAGTAAAAAAGGAGATGATAAGTACTGGCTAATAAGTGGTGCTCCAAATTATAATATTAATGGAGAAGTTGTTGGTTCAATCGGTATCCATTTGGATATAACAGAATTTAAGCAGCTTCAAATACAAAAGGAGAAACTGCTAAATGAACTTGAGAAAAGTAATGACGAATTACATGAATATGCTCATGTAGTGTCTCATGATTTAAAATCACCATTGCGAAGTATTAATGCATTGGTTAGCTGGCTAAAGGAGGATAACCAAGGTAAATTTGATGAAATAAGCCTTCAAAATTTTGAACTTATTGAATCTACTTTGGAAAAAATGGAACAATTAATTTCTAATATTTTAAATTATTCGAGTTTAGGCTCAGAAACTAACGAAAATGAATTGGTTAATTTAAATGAGATGTTCTCGCATTTAAAAGAGATCCTTTACATTCCAGATCATATTTCAATTAAAGTAAAAAAAGAAATGCCTGTATTATATGGGGATAGTTTAAAATTACAACAGCTCTTTCAAAATTTATTGAGTAACGCCATTAAATTTTGCGATAAGGAAAAAGGGATTATTGAGGTTGATTATGTTGAACTTGATAAACATTATCAATTTTCTGTAAAAGATAATGGTATGGGTATTGATGAAAAATATCACGATAAAATTTTTAAAATCTTTAATTACTTGAATAAAAGTAAAGATTCATCGGGTATTGGTTTATCAATAGTCAAAAAAATTGTGAGTTTGCATGAAGGTAAAATTTGGTTGGAATCTCAATTGGGCAAAGGCACAACATTTTTCTTTACAATTAAAAAATAAATTAAGATGGAAAAACCCAACATATCCTATATTACTAGCATGTCTGGTGGTGATACAGTTTTTGAACAAAAACTTATTGCGATCATTAAAGAGGAGTTTCCAACTGAAAAAGAAGAATACTTAAAAAACTTCAATAACCACAATTTTAAAGATGCAGCGGCTAATGTGCATAAACTTAAACATAAAATTAGTATTTTAGGACTTGAAAAAAGTTATGATATTGCCGTAGCGTTCGAACACAATTTATTGGAAGGTATTACCGATTTAAATTCAGAATTCGAATCTATTTTAAATAACATAACTAATTATTTACAACAGTTATAATTGGTTTTTTATGAATTGTATTATTATTGATGATGAAGCAACAGCACGGGCAATAATTGGTCAATTATGTGCTAATGTTAAGAATTTAAATATTGTTGGAGAATTCCCAAATGCAATTCAGGCCATTAAGTATCTCAACCAAAATGAAGTCGATTTAATATTTCTGGACATTCATATGCCAGATTTTACAGGGTTTGATTTTATTCAGACCTTAAAGAATCCACCTAAAATTATTCTTACTACTTCCGATTCTAAATTTGCCATTCAGGCATTTGAGTATGATTGTATTGTAGATTATTTGGTAAAACCTATTACACAGGAACGATTTCAAAAAGCCATAAATAAAGCCGAGTCATTTAGAATTAATGACAAAGAACCGTCAACTTCAGATTATGAAGTTGCAGCGTCTGGAAATGATTTGTATGTGAATATTGACCGTCGACTAATTAAAATAGATGTCAGTAGTATTTATTTGGTAGAGGCCAAAGGTGATTATATCCTAATTAAAACAGAAGACAAAAATTATACGGTACACTCTACACTCAAAAAAATTGAGGACAAATTACCTGAAAGTTTGTTTTTAAAAGTACATCGTTCTTTCATAATCAATATCAAAAAAATCATCGATATTGAAGATAATAGTGTACTTATCAAAAAAGATGTAATTCCTGTTAGCCGTTCAAACAGACAAGAATTAATGAAACGGTTAAATCTTTTGTAAATCCATTCGTCGACACTTAATGGCAATCAGTCTATACATTTATTTACACTTAATCGAAAAAGCATAACAATCATTCATTTCTTTACTATTTTTGAAATGTAAATAAAAACCCTCAAAGGTTGGTTAATAGCAATTAGGCAAAAGATTTATCTTTTGCCTTTTTGTTTTATGAAATAATTCCCTCTGCGTTTAATATCAAAGCGACAAACAACTAATCAATATCAAATTACCATTCGTCTACACATAAACAGAGGCTCATCGAAATTTAACCACATGAGCACTAACCATGTAATAAGTTTGCGTCATAATTAATAATAACTCAATAAAAAATTGAAAATTATGGCGCTAAGATTTAGACATCAAGGAGAAACTTTTCTGGTTGAAGGAAACATAAACTCGACCACAGTAAAGCAATTTAAGAATCATTTAGAATTCTTGTTGCTATTCAATAAGTCATTGACCTTAAATATGGATGGGGTAAAAACCATTGATGAAAATGGATTAAAAGTTATAAAAGAACTGCATACAGCCTCTTTATTGTGCAATAAAAAATTTTCAATTATAGGTAAAGAGAGCAAAGGAATATATGCCGATTTTTTGCCAAATAATGCAGCTTAAGCATAAATACATAAAAAATAAATATTAAAAACTAAAAATATTAAAATCATGAAAATTGTAATTGTTGGAAGTGGATATGTTGGACTTGTTACCGGAGCTTGTTTTTCAGAAGTAGGTATCGATGTAGTTTGTGTTGACATAGACCAAAAGAAAATTGAAAACCTTAACAAAGGCATTATCCCTATTTACGAACCTGGTTTGGAAGATATGATCACCAGAAACATGAATAAAGGACGTTTAAGTTTCACAACTAACATTAAGGAAGCCTTAAAAAATGCCGAAGTTGCATTTATATCTGTAGGAACACCACCAGATGAAGATGGTAGTGCAGACTTAAAATATGTACTTGCCGTTGCCAGAGAATGTGGTAAACATATGGAAGATTATTTGTTAGTGGTAACAAAAAGCACTGTTCCTGTAGGGACTTCTCTAAAAGTAAAGCAAGCTATTCAAAACGAGTTGGCTAAAAGAGAAGCAAACATTGATTTTGATGTGGCTTCAAATCCGGAATTTTTAAAAGAAGGAGCCGCTATTGATGATTTTTTAAAACCAGACCGTATTGTGGTTGGTTTAGATAGCCCAAGAGCAGAAGACCTAATGAAAAGCTTATATAAGCCATTTACACTAAACGGTCACCCTGTGATTTTTATGGATATTGTTTCTGCCGAAATGACTAAATATGCTGCAAACTCTATGCTTGCAACAAAAATTAGCTTTATAAATGATATTGCAAACTTATGTGAAATTGTTGGCGCAGATATTAATAAAGTGAGAAAAGGTATTGGATCAGATACTCGTATTGGACATAAGTTTATTTATCCTGGTATTGGATACGGAGGTTCATGTTTCCCTAAAGATGTTCAGGCTTTAATTAAAACTGCTGACGAGCACAAATATGAATTACGTGTACTTAAAGCTGTTGAAGAGGTTAATAAGAACCAAAAACTGGTATTGTTTACCAAAATCAAGAACTATTTTAATGGAGATCTTAAAGGCAAAACGATTGCGTTATGGGGGCTTTCTTTTAAACCTCAGACCGATGACATGCGTGAAGCACCATCATTATCTATAGTTAAAAACCTTTTGGAAGCTGGAGCTAATGTAAAAGCTTACGATCCGGTTGCAATCGAAGAAGCTAAACATCATTTTGGAGATACCATTGCTTATTATGATGACCAGTATGAAGCATTGATTGATGCTGATTGTTTAGCCATACTTACAGAATGGCCCGAATTTAAATTCCCAAACTTTAGAATCATAAGTAAGTTATTAAACTTCCCTGCAATATTTGACGGGCGAAATATTTATGACAAAGAAGAAATGAAAAATAATGGTTTTAATTATTTCTGTATTGGAGTTGATACTTCTAAAGATATATTTAAACCCGAAGCAAGTCTTGTTGTTTAGTAATTTATAAGTCCAAATTTTAATCTATAAATATGATACGTAAAAAAATTCTTGTAACTGGTGGTGCTGGTTTTGTGGGTTCACACTTATGTGAGCGACTTTTGAATGAGGGTAATGAAGTTTATTGTTTGGATAATTTCTTTACAGGTCAAAAGCAAAATATTGTTCACTTATTAAACAACCCTTATTTTGAGTTGATTCGTCATGATGTCATCAACCCATACCTTATCGAGGTTGATGAAATCTATAATTTGGCTTGTCCAGCTTCACCTATTCATTATCAATATAATCCTATAAAGACAATTAAAACTTCTGTCATGGGAGCCATTAATATGTTGGGATTGGCTAAACGCGTAAAAGCTAAAATATTGCAGGCATCAACCAGTGAAGTTTATGGAAACCCATTAGTGCATCCGCAACCAGAATGTTATTGGGGAAATGTAAACCCTATTGGAGAGAGATCCTGTTATGATGAAGGCAAACGTGCTGCCGAAACTTTATTTATGGATTATCACAAACAGAACAATGTTAAGATTAAGATTGTGAGGATTTTTAATACCTATGGCCCTAGAATGCACCCAAATGATGGACGTGTTGTCTCCAACTTTATTGTTCAAGCATTGAAAAATGAAGACATTACAGTGTATGGCGAAGGCCAGCAAACACGAAGTTTTCAATATGTTGATGATCTAGTTGAAGGAATGATTAAGATGATGGACTCTTTAGATAGTTTTATAGGGCCCATCAATATTGGAAACCCTGATGAGTTTACCATTCTTGAACTAGCTGAAAAAGTAATAAAACTTACCGATTCAAAATCAAAAATCATATATAAGCCCTTGCCTTCTGACGATCCAATGATGCGAAAACCAGACATTGCTTTGGCAAAAAAAGAGCTGGATTGGTCTCCAAATGTTAAGCTAGAAGAAGGTTTGATAAAAACCATTGAGTATTTCAAAACTATAATTTAAAAACTAAATCTAATATCATGAAGAAAAAAGTATTAGTTGTTGACGATGAAAGAACCATCTGTGTGTTATTGGAAAACTTTTTATCTCCAGAACATATAGTAGTGACAAAAAATTCAGGAATTGAAGCGCTGAATTGGTTGGATAATAATTTACCTGACCTTATAATCAGCGATATCCAAATGTCCAATATGGATGGTTTTGAATTCCTAAAAGAAGTCCGTTTAAAAGGCTTTACAAAACATACTCCGGTAATCATGCTTTCAGGACGAACCGAAAGTAAGGAACGTATAAAGTGTTACCAAACAGGAGCTCAGGATTATTTAACCAAACCATTTAACCCTGAAGAGCTTAAAGAAGTTGTGAAAAAAAACTTGTTCCCAATTCACTATGCCAGTGCTTGGTAATTAATAACTAGCAATTTAATTCCATATTTAAATTAAAATAAAATGACCATATTATATATTGGAACTTCACCTGAAGGTTTTGAACCAATTGTTCAAGAAAAGAATATCACATTAAATGCTGTAGGAAATGGTATTGAAGCTATGAATATCCTAAAAAGCAGTAATGACATTGATGTGATTATTTGTGAATTTAATTTGCCAGGAAACTCAGGTTTGTTTTTTTTCGATACCATAAATACTGAACCCTACTTAAGAAAGATGCCATTCATTTTGTTGTCTGATGAGTATAATTCCAAGCTTTTTACGGAGGCTTTCAATAAAGGAGTTAACGATTATTTTGTTGCTTCTTCAACAGATAAAAAACAAATTATTGAAAAAGCACAATCATTGTATAAGATGCAATGTCATAAAATAGATACGTCAAACTGTAAGGAGAGTGATCAAACGTATAAACTCCCATTTTCAAAAAGACTTTTCGACATTGTATTTGCTTCTTTGGTTTTAATAGGTATTGCACCATTAATGTTGTTTACCATGTTGGCTATTCGTCTTGAATCAAAAGGGAAAGTTTATTATATAGCCAAAAGAGTGGGAAGAAAAACCTTCGACTTTTACAAACTAAGATCTATGAGAACTGGTTCTGATGAGATGATTAAAAATTTAGCAAAAAAAAATAATCAATATAATAAGGATAAAGAGGAAAAAACTATCAGTTTCAACACACCTTGTCCTAAGTGCAGTAAATTAGAGAAAGGGCATTTTTGCTCTCCAGTATTGTATATCAATGAAAACGAAATTTGTGATTATTGGTACAGTTATCAGAAAAAAGATATTGAGACAAAAAATTCAACATTCATAAAAATATTGGACGATCCAAGAATTACAAAAGTTGGAAAGTTTATAAGAAATACCAGTATTGATGAATTGCCTCAATTAATTAATGTGATTAAGGGAGATATGTCCATTGTTGGAAATCGTCCGCTTCCAGTTTATGAAGCTGAATTGTTGACCAAAGACGCTATGTCAAAGCGGTTTTTAGCTCCTGCAGGCATTACTGGATTATGGCAAGTTGAGTTAAGAGGTAGAGGAGGAAATATGTCTGAAGAAGAACGCATGCGTCTTGACAATGAATATGCCGATAACTTTACTGGAAACCGATATTCATTTTGGTACGACATGAAATTAATTTTAAGAACCTTTCCAGGTTTAATCCAAAAAAGTACCGTTTAAGGCTTTCTGAAATAATGAAAAAGATTTTTAAAATAGTCATCACCACTTGCTTATTGTTCCTTGTATCAATAGAGATGGTCGCACAAAATACTGATGGCATTAAGTTTAATGGAAGCTCAACAAAATTGCTGATACCACAACTTAATGAGTTGGTAGATTCAGCTCTTGTTTACAATGGCATGGTAAATTACAGGAAATTGGAGATTGAAGCCAAGGAATCAAACCTTAAATATAAAAGACAATATTGGACTACTAATTTTGGGGTTCAAGCAGATACGCGATACGGAACTTTCAATAATTTTTCAACAATCACTGGAGACAACACTTCAGTTAATTTAGGCAGTAATACACAACAGCTTAATTACAATGTTGGACTTTATTTAAAAATCCCGGTTTTTGATGTTATTA
>JAHEDS010000093.1 GCA_024641135.1 Flavobacteriales bacterium | reverse complement strand
AATTTAATCCTGAACAATAATATCTTTAGGTCCGTTTTTACCGTATTCTGGTTGGATATTAACATGATTTATATTGAATTTATGAAATAAAAGTTCTTCAATTTCATCCAATACCTCATCAAATCTGGATAAGGTAATATCTTCATTAAAATCAATGTGGGCTTCAAAATGGGTCTCGTCTTCATTTAATTGCCAAACATGTACATGGTGAACATTTTTTATTTCTTTTAATTTCTGAACCTCTTTAACAATATCCTGAACAGGAATATTTTCTGGTGCAAACAACATAAGTACATGAAAGGAATCTTTTAATAAGTCAAACCCAACCCAAATTAAATATAAAGCGATAATAAGTGTTAGTAAACTATCTATCCAATAAATCTGATAGAATTTCATTAATAAACCTCCTATTAAAACAGCAATACTTGCTAACATATCGGTTAATAAGTGTAAATATGCCGAGCGCATATTCATGTTGTTTTTGGAGTCATTTTTTAATAATAATACACTCAATCCATTAGCGATAATACCTAATAAAGACAACCAGATTACCAAACCTGTTTTAATTTCATGAGGTTCTTGAAATCTAATAACCGCTTCTTTAATTAAAATAATAGCAATAATAATTAAGGTAGCTGCATTAACAAAAGCAGCTAAAATTTCAGCACGTTTATACCCAAATGTTTTATGTAATGAGGCTGATTTTTTTGAAAGTACTGTAGCAATGTAGCTAACAACTAGCGAGATTACATCGGTAAAATTATGTAAAGCATCACTTAATAATGCTAAACTACCAGAAATTAAACCACCTATTACCTGGGCAACAGTAATAATAATATTTAAAAAGATTGAAATAACAAGATTCCTTCCTTTTAATTGGTTATGAGAATGGTGGTTGTGATTATGAGAATGTAAATTACCCATTTAACAAGAAGTTGGAATCTTATCAATACGCCCTTGGTGACGCCCCCCTTCAAATTTAGTTTCAAAAAAAGTGTCTACCATTTCTATAACCTGTTGAAGCGCTGTAAATCTAGCTGGAATACTTAAAATATTAGCATTATTATGTTGTCTAGATAAGGCAACAATTTCTTTATTCCAACACAACGCTGAACGAATTCCCTGGTGTTTATTAGCAGTCATATTAGCACCGTTTCCGCTGCCACAAATAATAATTCCAAAGTCCGCTTTTTTTTCTTCAACATCTGTAGCTACAGGATGAATAAAATCTGGATAATCTACACTATCTAAAGTATCTGTTCCATAATTTTTTATAGAGTAACCTTTTGATTTTAAATGCTTTATAATAGCAAATTTATACTCAACTCCAGCATGATCATTACCAATTGAAATAGTCATATTATATCTTATTTTAAAGAGTAAAGGTAATAAATCTACCTAATAATTATGGTTTATAATAGTATTGATTATCTGTTAATAACTGTTAATAATTATTTAAAAATAAAAGAGTGTTAATTCAAAAAAAATTACAATCAAAATGTTAATAAAAATCACCTAATTTTTAAGCTATTTTTTATTTATAACTTATAACCCACTTTTAAAATGAAACAAACAGAGTTAGTAAAAAAACTTATTACCATTTAACTATATTTTTAAGTTATTAACATCGGTTAATATAAAATTTAGTAAAGCTTAAAATGAATACGTTATAATAATAAAGTATGTTAATTAACTATTAATAGAAAGTAAATAAATCAAATTAAAAATAAAAGGATAAAAAGTTATTCATGATATTAACAAGCTATAATAAACATCATTTTTTTTTAAAATTTTAAAAAGAAATAATTAATATAATATATAATGTGGATAAGTTAATTTTAAGATAACATAACCTTAAGAAAATATACTTTAATATTTAAAGTGTAACTTTGTATAAAATAAATAGCAAATCTTCTCCTAATTTACAGCTATTTAATAACAGAATTTCCAGTATCTTAGGAAATAAAAATGATTACAAAAAATTAAATGACAAGAAAGAAAAAAGGAAAATCCGGTAGAGGTATTTCCAACCTAACAAATACAATTCTAAGTATTTTAAAAAAAGAAAAAAACAAAACTTTTAACTACAAGCAAATTGCGGCTATTTTAGGAGTTAACGATGCTAGTAGTAGAAATCAAATTATTAAAAAATTACATCAGTTATTAGCTAAAAAGGAAATTGAAGAAGTTGAACGAGGTAAGTTTAAAGCGGTTGTAACAACTGAATATCATACAGGAATTTTAGATTTATCAATCAAAGGATCTGGATATATTATATCTGAAGATTTTGATGATGATGTCTTTATAACTGCTAATAATATAAATAAAGCATTAAATGGAGATGAAGTAGAATTTTATGTTTACAACAGACGTAAGCGTGGAAAACTTGAAGGTGAAATTACAAATATTATTAAACGCGCTAAAACTGAGTATGTAGGCGTTATTCAATTGCATGAAAAATATGCTTTTGTTATTGCGGATAGTAATAAAATGTATAAAGATATTTTTATTCCTATTAATAAAACTAATAATGCCGAGAATGGAGATAAAGTTTTAGTAGCTCTTGAAGACTGGCCAGAAAAAGCAGATTCTCCTTATGGTAGAGTAGTACAGGTTTTAGGTAAACCAGGTGAACATAATACAGAGATTCATGCTATTTTAGCTGAATACGGATTACCTTATAAGTTTCCTCATGAAGTAGAAGCTTTTGCTAATAATTTAGATACTTCTATAACTCCTAATGAAATATCAAAACGAAGAGATATGCGTAAGGTTTTAACCTTCACTATTGATCCTAAGGATGCTAAAGATTTTGATGACGCACTTTCTTTTGAAATTTTAGAAAATGGATTATATGAAATAGGAATTCATATTGCAGATGTATCTCATTATGTTCAGGAAGGAACCATTTTAGATGATGAAGCTTATGAACGTGCAACCTCTGTTTATTTAGTAGATCGTGTAGTGCCAATGCTACCAGAAGTATTATCAAACAATGCGTGTTCTTTAAGACCACTTGAAGAAAAATACACTTTTTCAGCAGTCTTTAAAATTAATAATAAAGCAGAAGTTAAAGACCAATGGTTTGGTAGAACTGTGACTTATAGTGATGCACGTTTTGCATATGAAGAAGCACAAGCTATTATAGAAACAAAAACAAATACGATTCCTCAAGAGGTTTCTCTAACTGGAGAACCTTATGAAACATCTCCAGAAATAGCTCAAGCTGTTTTAAAATTAGATGAACTTGCTAAAATAATGCGTAAAAGACGCATGAATGAAGGTGCTATTTCATTTGATAAAGTAGAAGTGAAGTTTGATTTAGATGCAGAGGCAAATCCTGTAGGTGTCTTTTTTAAAACCAGTAAAGATGCTAATAAATTAATTGAGGAATTTATGTTGCTTGCTAATAAAAAAGTAGCCGAATTTATAGGTAAAAAATCACCTAAAAAAACCTTTGTTTATCGTGTTCATGACGAACCAGATGCAAGTAAACTTGCTACATTACAAGGGGTTGTTTCGAAATTTGGTTATAAATTAAACTTTAAAGACAGGAAAACAACAACAGCTTCATTAAATAATTTACTTCAGGAAGTAGTTGGTAAAAAGGAGCAGAATCTTGTTGATACTTTAACTATTCGTTCCATGAGTAAAGCGGAGTATACCACTCATAATATTGGTCATTATGGGTTAGCGTTTGATTATTATAGTCATTTCACTTCACCAATACGAAGGTATCCAGATGTTATGGCGCATCGTCTGTTACAATACTATTTAGAAGGTGGAAAATCGGTTAATGAAGCTATTTATGAAGAAAAATGCAATCATTCCAGTAATATGGAAAATTTAGCTACTAAAGCCGAAAGAGACTCTATAAAATATATGCAAATACGTTTTATGGAAGATCATAAAAATGAAGAATTTTTAGGTGTTATTTCTGGAGTCACAGATTGGGGTATTTATGTTGAAATTATTTCTAATAAATGTGAAGGTATGGTTAGTGTGAGAGATATAAAAGACGATCATTATGTATTTGATGAAGGCCAATATGCATTAGTTGGGAAAACCACAAAAAACATGTATCAATTAGGTGATGAGGTTCTTGTAAAAGTAAAAAACACCGATTTGGTTAAAAAGCATTTAGATTTTAATTTAATTGGAAAAAAAGAGGAATAATTTTTGATTGTATGACGTTATAATAAAAACAAAAAACATGAAACGCTTATTTACTTTATTAACATTAGTTTTCACACTGGTGTTAACAGCACAAAATTCCATTGAAAAAACCATTGGTGAATTTACCGAACTTAAGGTTTATGATTTAATAGAGGTTGAAATGATTAAATCAACCGAGAATAAAGTGACTATTACAGGAAAAAATAACCAAGATGTTATTGTTAATAATAAGAATGGCACACTTAAAATTAAAATGAATCTTGAGAATGTTTTTGATGGAAACAACACAAAAGTCACTTTGTATTATACAACGGTTGATATTATTGATGCTAATGAAGGTGCTAAAATTTATGCGAAGGACGAAATTAAACAGTTTGAACTTGATTTAAAAGCTCAGGAAGGTGGTGTGATTAATGTTAAATGTAATGTCTCTTACTTAAATATTAAATCTGTTACAGGTGGTGTGATTGAAGCTTCTGGAAATTCTAAAAAACAAGATATATCATTGTTAACAGGTGGTGTTTATAAAGGTGAAAATAATGAAACAGAAAACACAGAAGTTTCTATTAATGCAGCTGGTGAAGCTTATGTAAGAGCAATTAAGCAAGTTGATATAAAAATTAGAGCAGGTGGTGATGTATTTATTTATGGTAATCCCGAAACGGTAAACGAAAATAAAGTGTTAGGTGGTAGGATAAAGAGAATGAATTAAACATTTAAAAAAAAGTATTAATAAAAGCCTGTTTTGTTAACAGGCTTTTTTAATATTAAATTAGGAATTCAAATACAAATCAATAATTATATTTATAATATTTCTTTACTTTGTGTAAATCCATAGAAATTTATGTTTGATGACATTATAAAAGCGGTTCCATTTGGTATAATATTAGCATTTACTATTGGCCCTGTTTTTTTTGTACTTCTTGAAACAAGTATTACTAAAGGATTTAAAAGCGCCCTAATATTTGATTTAGGTGTTATGTTTGCCGATATATTATTTATTATAGTAGCTTTCTATAGTACTAATAAATTATTGGAGAAAATAAAAGACGACCCTAATTTTTTACTTTTTGGAGGTGTTTTATTGGTTGCTTATGGCTTAATCTCATTTGTTAAAACATCAAAATCTTTCAGGGCTATTGTAAAGGAGTATCATAGAATTGATATTCAAAAAAAATATGGCAAGCTTTTTTTAAAAGGGTTTTTACTTAATTTTATAAATATTGGTGTGTTATTAGGTTGGGTTGGTTTTATTGTAGTAGCCAATTCTTTGACCGAAACTAAAGAAGGTGTGGTTGTATTTTTATCCACTATTTTAATCGTGTATTTTTTAGTAGATCTGGTAAAAATTGTAGTTTCTAAAAAATTAAAAACCAAACTAACCCCAAGAATAATTTTTAAAACAAAAAAAATTATTGCCCTAGTTATTCTTGGTTTTGGTGTGTTGTTATTAGTACAAGCATTTTTTCCAAAAGAAAAGGAAATAATTAAAGAAAGACTGGAAAATATTAACCTTATAAAAGAAAAACCTTCAGAATAAACTGAAGGTTTTTTTTGAGGCGTCGAGCGGATTCGAACCGCTGTAGAAGGTTTTGCAGACCTCTGCCTAGCCACTCGGCCACAACGCCATTTCTGAGTGCAAATATAAAAAAAAATGGAGTTTTTCTTACTATAAATTACTTTTTACGTTTATCTGTCATTTTAATCGTTACTTTTTCAACATCACCCCCAATAGGCGGATTTAATTTGCTCACCCATACTGTAGCTTTTGTCACATTGCTATCTTCATTAAAAATCCTATCTAAAATACGTCTACCAACAGTTTCTAATAAATAAGCAGGTTTACTCATTTCATCTCTTACAATTCTATTTAAAAAAACATAATCGATTGTATCACTGAGTTTATCAGATTTAGCCGAAGTCCGCAGGTCAGCCTTAACTTTTAAATCAACACGATAATCACTCCCTATTTTTGTTTCTTCTTCAAGACAACCATGGTGTGCAAATACGCGTATATTCTCAACTTTTATAGCCCCCATGTATTATGTAAATAAATCAAAAATATTACTAAGCGCACTTGTTTTTGCTTTATAAAACTCAGTATAAGTGCATTTTTTACAGGTAACAGATGTAAATTTTCTGTTCTGTACATCAAAAATTTTAGATAGAGTTCCACCTGTAGCCCTCATTTCACTAACGTCATAGGTTTTGTTATGACATTTTGGACACGTATAATTCATGTTTATCATTTTTTAAAATTAAATTAAATAGTGTTTATATGATAAGTAACAACGATTTTTAATATGTTACACTTCTGCGAGATATTAAGCTAAAATAACTTGAATTTCCGTAATTTTGGGGCTTATTTAGTAGAAATTAATATACAAAATGTCTGAAGATAAAAAACCGCTCAATTTTTTAGAGCAAATCATTGAAGAAGATTTATCAAAAGGGTTAGATAGAAACAAGCTACGTTTTCGTTTCCCACCAGAACCCAATGGTTATTTACATATTGGTCACACCAAAGCAATTGGTATAAGTTTTGGTTTGGGAGAAAAATATAATGCGCCTGTAAACTTACGCTTTGATGATACCAATCCCGCAAAGGAAGAACAGGAGTATGTTGATGCCATTAAAAAAGATGTGGCATGGCTTGGATATACTTGGGATAAGGAACTTTATTCTTCTGATTATTTTCAACAGCTTTATGATTGGACTATAGATTTAATTAGGCAAGGAAAAGCATATGTTGATTCACAGTCGTCTGAAGCTATGGCGGAACAAAAAGGGACACCAACACAACCCGGTACCGACAGTCCTTTCAGAAATAGGAGTGTTGAAGAAAATCTTGATTTATTCAGCCGTATGAAAAATGGCGAATTTGAAGAAGGGGCACACATCTTGAGGGCTAAGATTGATATGAAGCATCCAAATATGTTGATGCGAGATCCTATTATGTACCGTATTTTAAAGAAACACCACCACAGAACAGGTGATGATTGGTGTATTTATCCTATGTATGATTGGACTCATGGAGAGAGTGATTATGTAGAATCGATTTCACATTCGTTGTGCTCGTTAGAATTTAAACCCCACAGAGAGCTTTATGATTGGTTTTTAGACCAGGTTGTAGTAGATAATACCGTAAGACCAAAGCAACGAGAGTTTGCGCGTTTAAACTTAAGCTATACCATTATGAGTAAGCGCAAGTTACTTCAATTGGTTGAAGAAGGGGTTGTAAATGGCTGGGATGATCCAAGAATGCCCACTATTTCTGGTTTACGCCGCAGAGGTTACACACCGACCGCTATTAGAAAGTTTGTTGAAACAGTTGGTGTTGCAAAAAGGGATAATGTAATTGATGTTTCTTTGTTAGAGTTTTGTATTCGTGAAGATTTAAATAAAATTGCACCTCGTGTAATGGCTGTATTAGATCCGGTTAAATTGGTTATTACAAATTATCCTAACGATAAAGAAGAGTGGTTAGAAGCTGAGAATAATCAGGAAGATGATAGTGCGGGCTATAGAAAGGTACCTTTTTCAAAGGAATTATATATTGAAAGAGATGATTTTAAAGAGGTTGCTAACAGTAAATATTTTAGACTTTCAATAGGAAAAGAGGTACGGTTAAAAAACGCTTATATCATTAAAGGAGAAGGGGTGGTAAAGGATTCCCGTGGTAATATCACCGAAATACACTGTACTTATGATTCTGAAAGTTTAAGTGGAACAGGTACGGAGGCAAGCTTAAGAAAAGTAAAAGGAACTTTGCATTGGGTTTCAATAAAACACGCCATAAAAGCACAAGTAAGAGAGTATGACAGGTTGTTTATGGACGAATCGCCCGATAGTCATCCAGACAAAAGTTTTATGGATTTTATCAATCCGGATTCCTTAAAAATTATTGAGGCCTATGTAGAACCAAGTTTATCAGAAGCTAAAGCAGGAGACAGGTTTCAGTTTCAGCGTTTAGGGTATTTTAATGTGGATGAAGATTCTAATGAAAACCTGTTGGTTTTTAACAAAACAGTTGGGTTGCGTGATACTTGGGCAAAACAAAAGGAATCTACCACAAACTCAAATTTGATCACAGAAAAACCAAAAAAGGTTCAAAGTCAACCCGACAGAAAGGCAATTGATGTGATTCAGCAATTAGGTAAAAAGTATACAAATTTACCCGAGGCTAAGCAGTTAAAAGTGAAAGCCGAAATCCAGGAGCTTGCTAAGAATGTGACTTACAATGAACTTGAACCATTGTTTTCAACGGCAGCAAAAAAAGTTGGCACCCGTATTGCAGCAATGA
>JAHEDS010000092.1 GCA_024641135.1 Flavobacteriales bacterium | reverse complement strand
CATGAATAAATAGATTTAACAATCTATCTGGTCTAGCCATGTCTATCATGATGGTAATTCCCGCCATACTAATTGCGGCCAATGTGATAATTTCGGCAATTCTTACTAGAGGTGTTCTCCAGCTATTATGTGTTAATCTTAATATAGCCACGGTAACAGCTCCAACAAAACTTGTGGCCACAAAAAACACAAAGTTCGAGATATAAATTCCCCAAAGAGCGTAGTCACGCATGTTGGTTACCACTTGACCTTTAATAAGTTGGTCTATATAAGCAATAGCTCCTATAATAACAATAATTACTAATAAACTTGTCCAAATAACACCAAGCTTAGTAAACTTTTGTGGTACCAAATCTTTAATTAGTGCTTCGTGATTTTTCATGATTCTTCAGTTTTTTGAACAGATTCAAATTCAGTAAATTCTTCTAAACCGTCTTCAAAATTTACTAAGCGATCAACAGGTGGTAAATAATAAACACTAGGTTCTGTTCCTAAGCCTTCCATTAATCTATAGCCTGATTTATCTTTTAATAATTTACTAAATCTTAAAGTTTCTTCACCATTTGTAACAGTGTCCTCATATTTGTCTCCAAAATAGAACACGCCGTTAGGACATGCAGTAACACAAAATGGAAGTTCATTTTTTACAATTTGATGAGGGCAGAAATCACATTTATCTACGGTTCCTTTTACACTTGGACTACCGCAATAATCTGGAGTATATTCAGTGTTGTGTGCAACTTCAGGTTGTTCAGGTTCTTGCCAATTGAAAACTCGAGTTGAGTAAGGGCAAGCTGCCATACAAAAACGGCATCCTATACAACGTTCATTGTCAATTAAAACGATACCGTCTTTTCTTTTAAAAGTAGCGTCAACAGGGCAAACAGTAACACATGCAGGCTCATCACAATGTTGACATTGTGTTGGCATCCAGTAAGGAGCAGTATCTGCAGATTCCTGCATTTTATATACTTTGAGCCAGGCGTTGTCACCAGTTATATAGTGACCTTTATTACAGGCTTGTTGACATTTTAAGGCATTTTTACATTTTGCCAAATCAACAACCATAACAAATTTTCTGTTAGGAATACCTTCTCTAACATTGTATTTTTTTTCGTTATCGTGGGTATTGACAACTTCAACTATTTCCGATGAATCCACTTGAATGAGTGTCCCGTCTGTAGTCATTAATTCTACGAACTCACCAGTATTTGTATTTGATTTAGCGTTTAATTTGGAAATCTTTGAGATGGCCATTCCGCCAATAGCGGTGGCAAGACCCAATTTGAGTCCCTTATCAAGAAATTTACGTCTTGAATTTTTATTAGTATCTTCCATATTCAGTGGTGGTTAGTAAGAATTAGAATTTTTTGTTAAGCCAGTCAAGAAATGAAGAGTTTGATATATTTTTCTTGATTACTTTTGAATTCTTTAAGGTGCTAACCTTAACCTTAACAGTAGTCCCGTCAGGTTTTAATAAAGTTTGATATTCCTCGTCTTCTGCAACTGCAGGCGTTTCAGGAGCATCTGTTTTGCCAAATCCTAGAAAAGGAATTAATAATCCACTCCCTAGCAATGGTAACATGCCGCGTCTTGAAATCTTTTTTCCTTTTCCAGATTGGTCTTTCATTTGTTTATTTGTTTTAATTAGAAGCTATATCTTCTTGTAATGTTAAATCCAATTAAGATTCCTCCTTTTCCAAAGAAATCCTTAGTGTTATACATATAGTTTTGTTGGCCTATTATACCATTGTAATTAGTTACAAATAATTGGAAAGCATGCGCAGAAGTTGAAAACTCCGCACCAACACTTATTCCTGCATTATTATAACTTTGACCTAACTCATTATCTTCACGTTTGGTTATAGGCTGGCTATAATCAAGAATTAAAGAGGTATTTGGACTTATTTTATAACGTCCACCAAAAGAAATAGCAAAACGATCGTTGTCATATCCATAATCTACAGCATTAAAGTGTGTTAAACTTGGTGCTATTTGAAAAGAAAACTCCGGACTAAAACGTTTTGCAATAATTAATTGATGGAAATAAGAATATCTATCTTGTTTTGTTAAGAAAACACCATCCCCAGCACTTCCAGAAAGGCCGTTAATAGCTATATCTCCATAATAAGTAATACTTAAAGGGATGCTTCCAGAACGCGTTTGGTTTAATATTCCAACTTTTAAACTAAAGTCGCTAGTTATATCTTTTTTAGTAATACCATAACCTACAGTAACCCAGTCTAAAATAGAATAAGAAGCTCCTATTCTTATATTAGCAGGACCGTAAATACCTAGCAAACTATTTTCTTGATCCATAGGACCAAATCTGTGTTGCATCATTATCTCTAATGTGTTTTTATTGAATAACACATTAGTTTGATTGTCTACAAGACTTGAACTTTCAAACGCAGGACGTTCCGGTTTTTCTTCAACTTTTTCCTGTACTTCTTCTTGTGAAAAAGAAAATAAAGGACCTAATAAGAAAATAAACAGTAATATTTTATAATTTTTCATTTCTAACGTCTTTATAATTAGTTATTTTCTGCGCCATCGTCTATCCACTTCTTTATTAAAGCAAGTGAAGTAGCGTCTACATTTCTATGACCTTCTGCTAGCTTTGTATACAGTTTGCTGCCGTTGCTATTTCCTGCAGTAACATAAGATGGAACCAATGAGTTGTATTCACTACCCGGTGTTAAATCTGGGTTTTGCCCAGATGCATTGTGGCAATCTGTACAATTATATGTAACAAATATTGGCGTTATGTCTTCGCTAAATGAAACCACCTGGTCTTCAGGTAGGTCTACCGGAATATCTTCAGGAAATTCATCATAATAACATGAGAAAAACAACAAAGAGACACTGCTAACGAGAACTATTTTTAATAGTTTTTTCATTTCATTTTATTTTAATTTTGATCTTTTAACTTAAATTTCTATTCGAAATTTTGTTAGCTATTTAATAAACTAAGATGGGTTTTATTAATAGCTCAGGAGGTTTAACTCCTGAGCTATTATAAAATATCTAGCTATTAATTAAGGTTGTAATGCTTCAATAGAATTTTTAAGTAAGGCTTTAGAATATTTTGGATTATGAACACCTTTACTATTATCTTCTTCTAAAGTTTTGTAGTTCCACATTGCTTGGGCAACTTTTACAGGATAAGTTCCTGAAACAGTACTACCAGTTGCAGTGATAGCTCCTAGGTCAAACAATAAGCCGTGTAATGTCTCTAAATCTGCAGCAAAGCCAGTAACTTCTGTTGGAGCTCCACTTGTATGACAAGTAACACATGACTCTTGTGAAGGAAGCCAAGTGTGACCACCTTCTGCCATGTCTGTAGTTTCACTCATGTGACATCCAATACATGAAGTACCTTTTCTGTGGCCATTGTCTCCATTAGCTCCGGCACCAGGATAAGCTGTTGAACCAACGATGTTAGCTCCCATGATACCTTCAAACATTGTTGATTGAGGTCCGTGGTGAGGTCCAAAACGAGAACTAGTAACTGTATAGTCTTCTGTTCCTGCTGGAATAGCATAACTAGGTCTAGGTTGGTGACAAGTAACACATGCATTACTTAAACCTAAAGCATCACTACTGTTAGTTAAGTCAACATGAATTGTTGGATCAAGTACTAATTTAACTGGATCAATGTTTCTTAAAGCATAATCATTACCATCAGTGCTAAAATCAAACGATCTGTGAGCAGTATGGCAACCTGTACAATTAATTGGGTTTGAAACCGCATAACCATCAGGGTTTGGCATTGGAATAGGATCTCCATTGACGTCTTCAACTAAATCCCCAGCGTCATCTGTTTCGAAATATTTATTTGATAAATAATCGATGTAACCTTCGTTGTTGTGACATTGTGCACAACTAGAACCTGTTCCTCTACCCCATGAACTACCTGTAGCATGTCCAGATGATGCATATGCATTGATAATTGGGTCACGATGGGTTGAAGAGTGACATTGGATACAAAGTGCTGCATCCGCATCAGAGCCGTTAACACCGTCAACGCCGTCGATTCCGTCTTTTCCGTCTATTCCCGCAATGGGAGTATATTCACTCGTACATTGGAAAAACATAAAACCTGATACTACTATGACCAAGTTTAGTATTAATTTGAAATTTTTCATAATAACTGTATTTGATATTTTATTTAAAATCTTGGTGTAAAATTATGTAACAAGTGTTACACAAAATATGATTTTTGTCATAAATCAAAATATTTTAAAAAATCTTGAATATTATATTATGATTGGGGTTTTTGTTTATAAGTGATGATAAAATAACCTTTTAAAAAAAGGATTTATTAGTAATTTTAGCGTTCTTATTTTTTTTCAAAAAAAACATTTATGTACTTAATCTTTGATACTGAAACCACTGGGTTGCCAAAACGATGGGATGCACCAATTAGCGATACTGATAATTGGCCAAGGTGTATTCAAATTGCTTGGCAATTGCACGATAATTTTGGTAATTGTATCGAGCATCAGGATTATTTAATTAGACCAGAAGGATTTAATATCCCTTTCGACGCAGAAAAAATTCATGGCATTTCTACAGATTTAGCTCGACAACAAGGGGTTTCTTTGGAAGAAGTTTTACAAAAATTTAATGAGGCGTTAAATAAATCAAAATTTATCGTTGGCCAAAACGTTAAGTTTGATTTAAACATTATGGGGGCTGAGTTTATTAGAGAAGATATGGCTAATAAACTTCAGGAATTACCAGTTTTAGATACTTGTACAGAACATACGGCGGCTTTATGTCAAATTCCTGGAGGACGATATGGGAAGTTTAAACTGCCTACGCTTTCAGAATTACATGAATTTTTATTTAATGAGCGCTTTATTGAAGCCCATAATGCTACTGCCGATGTAGAAGCTACTACACGTTGCTTTTTTGAATTAATTCGATTAGGAGAATTTACTAAAGAACAATTGGATGTTGAGCAGGATTATTATAAAGAATTTAATGCCGCCAACCCAAATACCATTCAACTTATTGGATTAAAACATATTAATCTTAAAAGTGAAAGTGCAAAGATTCGAGAACAATTAAAAAAGGCAGAAACAAGCACTATTTCATCACAGGAAATAAAAGAAAATATTGCCGAGTTGGCCGATGTCGATTTTGCTCATTTACACAACCATTCACAGTTTTCCATATTACAGTCCACTATTAGTATTAAAAAATTAGTGGCTTCAGCTGCAAAGCATAAAATGCCGGCGGTGGCACTAACAGATCATGGAAATATGATGGGTGCTTTTCATTTTGTAAAGGAAGTGACTTTTCATAATAAAATAGTTAAAAGTAAGAATGAAGAGGCTATTGCAAAAGGCGAATTGCCAACATTAAAAGAAATAAAAGCTGTTTTAGGGTGTGAGTTTTTTGTTTGCGATGATCACTTGGATAAAACCAGAAAAGATAATGGGTATCAAATAGTACTTCTTGCGAAGACGAAAAAGGGATATCATAATCTAGCTAAATTATCTTCTATAGCTTATACAGATGGCTTTTATTATGTGCCCAGAATAGACCGAAATCTTATACAACAATATAAAGAAGATGTTATTGTGCTTACCGGTAATTTATATGGAGAAGTTCCAGGTAAAGTCCTTAATATTGGAGAAAACCAGGCCGAGGAAGCATTAATTTGGTGGAAGGAACAATTTAAAGATGATTTATATGTAGAAATTATGCGCCATAATCAGGAAGATGAAAAGCGTGTAAACCCTACATTAGTTAAGTTAGCCGAAAAGCATCAAGTAAAAATTGTAGCCACTAATAATACCTATTATGCCGAACAGGAGGATGCTAATGCGCATGATATTCTATTATGTGTGAAAGATGGCGAAAAACAAGCGACTCCTATAGGTCGCGGTAGAGGTTATCGTTACGGCATGCCAAATAAGGAATATTATTTCAAGTCTTCCGACGCGATGAAAACCTTGTTTAAAGATTTGCCGCAAGCTATTTCAAATATCCAAGAGGTTGTAGATAAAATTGAAGATTATCAGTTATCTCGTGAAGTCTTATTACCAAAATTTGATATTCCTACGGAATTCACAAAAGAGGAAGATGACATAGATGGAGGCAAGCGTGGAGAAAATGCGTATTTAAAAAATCTAACCTATAAAGGAGCAGAAAAGCGTTATGGAGACCTAACAGCCGAAATTAAGGAACGCATCGATTTTGAACTGGAAGTTATTGAAAATACCGGTTACCCTGGCTATTTCTTAATTGTCGAAGACTTTATTCGAGAAGCAAGAAATATGAATGTATCTGTTGGACCGGGTCGTGGTTCGGCTGCAGGGTCTGTAGTTGCTTATTGTTTATGGATAACAAATATTGATCCGCTTAAGTACGATTTGCTTTTTGAGCGTTTTTTAAATCCAGATCGTGTTAGTATGCCCGATATTGATATTGATTTTGATGATGAAGGCCGTGGTCGTGTAATGGATTATGTGATAAAAAAATACGGTAGTAATCAGGTTGCTCAAATTATCACGTATGGAACAATGGCTGCAAAGTCTTCTATTCGTGATACGGCCAGAGTTTTAGATTTGCCATTGTTTGATGCTGACAGAATTGCCAAGCTAATACCAACTATGTCTAAACTCAATAAAATATTTGGGTTAAGTGATAAGGAATTAAGCAGCACTTTCAGGGCAGAGGATTTGGAGAAAGTCAATCAGCTTTTAAATATATCTGAAGGCGAAGATTTAGAGTCAGAAACCGTAAATCTGGCAAGAACCTTAGAAGGGTCGCTAAGAAACACAGGTATACACGCCTGTGGTGTTATTATCACGCCAAGTGATATTACAGATTTTGTGCCAGTTGCCACAGCTAAAGACTCAGATTTATATGTCACGCAGTTTGATAACTCGGTTGTTGAAGAAGCCGGGTTGTTAAAGATGGATTTCTTGGGGTTAAAAACGTTAACTCTTATAAAGGACACCGTTAAAATTGTGAAAGCAAAACATGGCATTTTATTGGATCCAGATAATTTTCCTTTAGATGACGAGAAAACCTATGAGCTTTTTCAAAAAGGAGAAACCGTAGGGGTTTTTCAGTACGAATCTCCGGGAATGCAAAAACATTTAAAAGATTTAAAACCGACGGTTTTTGATGATCTTATTGCGATGAATGCGCTGTATCGTCCGGGACCAATGGAATATATCCCAAGTTTTGTTAAGCGTAAACACGGTGAAGAGACCATTGATTATGATCTTCCTGCTATGGAAGAATACCTAAAAGAAACCTATGGTATTACAGTTTATCAAGAGCAGGTAATGTTACTTTCACAAAAACTAGCGGACTTCACAAAAGGTGAAGCCGATGTTTTAAGAAAGGCTATGGGGAAAAAGCAAATTGCTGTTCTCGATAAAATGAAACCCAAATTTATAGAACAGGCTGGAGCTAAAGGACATGATAAAGATAAATTAGAGAAAATTTGGAAAGACTGGGAAGCGTTTGCCAGTTATGCATTTAACAAATCACATTCTACTTGTTACGCTTGGATAGCCTATCAAACCGCCTATTTAAAAGCGCATTATCCGGCCGAATATATGGCTGCGGTACTTTCTAATAACATGAATGACATTAAGCAGGTTACTTTCTTTATGGAAGAATGTAAACGTATGAAGTTAAATGTTCTTGGGCCAGATGTAAATGAGTCCTATTATAAGTTCTCTGTAAATAAGGAAAATGCTGTTAGATTCGGAATGGGAGCTGTAAAAGGGGTTGGTCATGGTGCCGTTAAAACCATCGTTGAAAATCGAAAGGAAAATGGTAATTATAAATCTATTTTTGATTTAGCAAAGCGTATTGATTTGCGTGCTGCAAATAAAAAAGCTTTTGAAAATCTGGCATTGGCCGGCGGGTTTGATTGTTTTACTGAAACTCATAGAGCACAATATTTTCAAGATGAAGGAGATGGTATTACCTTTTTAGAAAAGGCAATTCGATATGGAAGTAAGCATCAGGAAAATGAAAATTCAGCACAAGTAAGTCTGTTTGGTGATGCGAGTGACATTCAAATAGCAGAACCACTTGTACCTCCCTGCGAATCTTGGGGAACGATGGAAAAACTTGCCAGAGAGAAAGAAGTGGTAGGAATTTATATTTCGGGACATCCTCTAGATGATTTTAAAACTGAGATGAATACATTTTGTAATGCCAGTTTAGCCATATTTAGAGACTTACAAATGTGTGTTAATAAGGAACTTGCTTTTGGAGGTGTGGTAACAGATGTTCAGCACCGTGTAACCAAACAAGGAAAAGGGTGGGCCATATTTTCGGTGGAGGATTACACAGATAGTTTTGAGTTTCGCATTTTTGGAGAAGAGTATCTTAAATTCAGACATTTTTTATTAAAAAACAGCTTCATTTACGTGAAAGTGTATGTACGAGAGGGTTGGATAAATAAGGAGACTCAAAAAATGGGCGATCCAAGATTGCAATTTAATAGTTTTCAATTACTACATGATGTTATGGATAATTATGCTAAAAAGTTGTCCATTCAATTAGATATTAAGGATATTGAAGCGAAAAAAATTAACGATTTGAAAGAATTAATTAAAATGCACCCGGGAAATCAAATCTTAAATTTCGTTATTTACGATCGGGAGGAAAG
>JAHEDS010000028.1:20444-30844 GCA_024641135.1 Flavobacteriales bacterium | reverse complement strand
ACAACCTTTCCTTCCTTGATTGTTTTTAAAACTTGAATATCTTTTATGTTTTCATGGTTTACTTTTAATGGATTTTTATCTAAAATTACTAAATCAGCTAACTTTCCGTTTTCAAGACTTCCTTTTCTGTCTTCCTCATAGTGCTGGTAAGCCGACCATATCGTTATCGCCTGTAATGCTTCATAAGGCGTTAATCTTTCATCAGGTCCAATGATTTTTCCAGAACGCGAGGTCCGTTCTACAGCAGTCCATAAAACACGCATTAAATTAGGAAGGGCCACTGGTGCATCTGTATGAATAGTGACTTTAAGACCTTTATTTATAGCTGTTTTTACAGGACTAATATTTTGAACCAGAGAATCACCTATTAATTGAGTATGCCAATCTCCCCAATAAAACGTATGTAGAGGAAATAATGATGCAATCAAGTTCATTTCTTTAGCGTCGTTTAATTGATCTTCTCTTATATATTGACCATGAATGATTACATCACGCCTTCCATCATTACCATATTTTTCTTGTAATGGCCTCATGGTTCGTATTAATTGATCAATTGCAGCATCGCCATTAGTGTGAGTTAGAATCTGCCAATTATTTTTGAAACCTTTTTCAAAAATAGAAGAAAGAACACTATCATTAGGAATTGCTGGATAACCACTATAATCGTGCGGCATTCCTTGTGGTGGGATAAGGTAGGGTTCAGTTCGCCAAGCGGTTCTACCTTGTGGTGAGCCATCTAGTGTTACTTTCATTCCTCCAATTCTGTAACAATTAGTATAGTTTTTACTGTTCCATTTACTATTCATGTATTCGTCTGCAAACGCATAGTCTATGTAACTTACAACATCAATTTTATACTTATCCTTCTCAGCCATTGTCACAAGCATTTCATGATTTTGCATAGCTCTACCTTCCTGTGCTGTTGTATAACCGTAGGATAGTGCCAGATCTTGTCCTGCTTCAAAAAACTTGATAAGAGCTTCCTCTGACTTAGGAGCTATAGCTTGCAACATGTAAGGAATTGCAGCAAGTTCTTCAAGAACACCATTGGGTTCAGATGAATTTTTCTCACGTCTGATAATACCTCCTTCGGGATCTTTGCTATTGGCATCAATACCCAATTCCTCTAATCCTTTTGAGTTAACGACAGCAAAATGGCCAGAAATATGTGTTATCATTATAGGAAATTCGGTACTTACTATATCCAAATCGTGTTTAGTAGGAAACCGTTTTTCTTTCAAGACTGAATCATCAAAACCAGTACCAAAAACCCAGCCAGTCAATGCTCTATTTTCAGGGGTATTCCATTCCTTTAAAACTGAAATTAAAGTTTCCATATCGTCAACATTGGCATCCGGTGAAGCCAATAATTGGGCACCAATAGCTTGCGCACCAAAATTAGCAAAATGAGCATGACCATCGATTAATCCAGGAACGAGTGTTTTTCCTTCAAGGTTAATCATATTGTGACCTTTTCCAGCTATTTTCATTGCCTCCTCGCTCGAACCAGTAAAAATTATTTTACCATCTTTTTCAACAATCGACTCAACATAATTTGGTGAATCACCAACCATAGTTATAATATCCCCGTTGTAATAAACGGTTGATGGATTTAATTTTTCAGTTTTTTGGCAGGAATAAAATAGCGTTATTACAAAGATTAGAAGTAAGATTTTTTTTGCCATGGTTATTTGTTTTTTTAATTATTGTTAACGTGTTTGTATAAGATTAGTAGCGTGCCTAAGCAACTTAATTAGTAAATAAAATCGATTAGAAAATCAAGTGTATTTCTGTTTGGTCTCCTGGCACGAAAGTAATAGCATTAATAGGACGAATGATTTTTTCATATGATGTAATAATTATTTTAGCAATTCGCTTCTTTTAATGGTCGTTAACACAAGGCTACAAGTAATTTGGTTTAATCCCGTGATGAGAACACATTTATTTTTAGAGGCACTGTCAGCGAGGCTGTGCAGATTAAAGTTCGCCTTTGGCAATAATATTTATTCAATTACTTAACTCAATAATATCTAACGAATAAACTAAAATATTAAAAAGAATCAATAACCCAAACTCCTTTATGGTCAAACTTATTCATATTAGGCAATGCAATGGTCGACTCGTTTAGTGAAATTGTCTTTTCTATGAGCTTTTCAGGATGTAGTTTTCCGTTTTTAATCATTTCTAACATTTCGGTATATCTATAAGCCTGCATTCCATGACTTCCAATTATTTCCAATTCGTTGGCCAGCACTTTATCCATAGGAACTTTAGCATGCTGATGATTACCAGTCATCAAACCAACCTGAATGTGTTTACCTCTTTTCCTTAGATTGGCTATAGAATTAAAACAGGTTATTGAACTTCCTAGGGCGTCAATAGATACATGAGCACCTCCATTTGTTAATGTTTTTACTTGTTCAACTATATCTGGATTTTGTGTTGCATTGATAGTTGCAATAGCTCCTAATTTTTTTGCTAAATCTAAAGTTTCATCGTTAATATCTATTGCAATTACCTGAGCGCCTAAGGCATGTGCAATCATTATGGCGGATAGCCCTACGCCACCACAACCGTGAATGGCAACATACTGACCACCAGAAACCTTTCCTTGTTCGACTACTGCTCTGAAAGACGTTATAAACCGACAGCCCAAAAGCGCAGCTGTTATGAAATTAATTTCTTCAGGCAGTTTTACCAAGTTAATGTCAGCATGATCCAAAGCAACGTATTCCGCAAATGAACCCCAATGGGTAAATCCAGGTTGTGATTGATGGTCACACACTTGATGATTGCCTGATAAGCATTGTCCACAACTTCCGCATCCGCATACAAAAGGAGATGTAACTCTGTCTCCTATTTTAAAATGTTTAACATTTTTTCCAACAGAAGCTACAATTCCGGAAAATTCGTGTCCAGGAACATTGGGAAGTTCAATATCCCTGTCATGCCCCATCCAACCATGCCAATCACTACGACACATTCCAGTAGCTTTCACTGAAATAATGACTCCATGTTTTTTTGGAGTAGGATCTTTTACATTCTGTATAGTAATAGGCCCTTGAAATGTTTCATAAATTGCTGCTTTCATATTACCTTCTCGTTTATCTTAAACAGATTATTTGCCTTTCATTAGTGAAATGAAACCGGACTCTTTTTTTAAGCTGCGTAAATCGGGGTCATGTTTAATATATTCATAATTTCCAAAGCCATTATCTATTGCTTTTTTTAGATTTTCTATTGATGTTTTTTTATCGCCCATCATAGCATAAAAACAGGCAGCATTATAGATAATAATTGGATCGTTGGGGTTTTGTTTGATGCCTTTTTGCATTTGCTCTTTTGCTTCTTCCAAACGCCCCAGTCTTTTCAAAGTTAAGGCATAAAATTGGTGGGCACGAGAATCTTCCGGGTGACGCAACAAATAGGAAGGGTAAAATAATGCCGACTTTTGAATACAGTCCTTTAGATTTTTTTTATCCTCTAATTTTTCATAGGACATCTGCAAATCGCCAAAAGCAGAATGGAAATCATGATTAAGATCTAACACTTTATTGAAATCAATTATAGCTTCAGAATCTCTGTCCATCATTCTATAGAGCCGGCCCCTAATCCAATAGGCAAAAAAATTCTCATGGTCGAATGAAATTGCCTTTTGAACAGCAATCAACGCTTCTTTAAGTAAATTTTTATTATAATAGGCTAGTCCAAGAGCGCTATACGCTTCAGATGAAGCAGGGTCATAAATAAGTGCTTTCAATGATGATTCTTCTGCTTTTTCAAGCCATTTAGGATTTCTGTCATGTGTTTCATACAACAAGGCGCATGCCTCACTCATACCTGCATATGCAGTGGCATATTTTGGATCTAAATCTATTGCATTTTGAAAAAGATCGATAGCTAAAAGAAGATAGCTCTTTGTATACCTTAACAGGAACTCACGGGCTCTTAAATTAGAATCGTGCGCCTTACTATTCATCGTTGCTCTTGTGCCAAGTGCCATTTTTTCTTTAGGACTAAGCTTTAATTGCAAAGATTTTACAATTTTCTTAGAGACCTTTTCCTGCATAAGAAAAACATCTGATATTTTACCGCGATAAATCTCTGCCCAAAGTTTAGAATCCTTTTCGACATCAATTAATTCTGTTGATATTCTTAAATCGTTCTTATACCTGCGAATAGTACCTTGTAAAAGATATCTCGCATTCAATTCTCGACCCAACGATTCATTATCCAATTCAGAATCTTTATAACGCATAGAGGTACTTCGAGAAGCAATCTCAAGCTCTTTGATTGCAGACAAACGGACTATGATTTCTTCGGTCAGCCCATCACTAAAATAATTACTGCTATTCTCCGAACTAACATCGTGAAAGGGTAATACCACCAATTTTTTATTACCATTTTTGAGTATACCGTTCTTTTGTGTTGTTATTGAAATCTCAGACTTCAAATGCTTAGTTTTCTTAATTCCCTGTGGTGTCAATTCATATATCCAAGCCAAAATCAAATTGATTGGAAAACCAATTATTAAAACAATAATCAATGTTTTCATGAAATAATTAGGGACATTAAAAGCTGGAAAAACCACAGAAAATACTTGAGCAATTAACCATGCGACAACCAGATAGGTTATTGCTGGTTTAATTACTTTACGTCTTTTAAGCTCTGCTATGTATTTTTTTAAATTCACATTAATACGAAGTTAGTTTTTATTTAATAAAACATAACGGATACTGCTATAATTTCTGTTAAGACTGGTACAACGTGAGGCTATTACGATATGGTTAAACCCAAAATTGAGCAATTATTTTTATAAATTGTTAGTAGTAGTTTATTTTTAATTTTGAAAATTTAGAAAGCATAAGGTTTCGCTTTACTAAATTCATCGTGCCACATAACAAAATCGTGACCACTTGGCGCCATATCAACTTTTTCAATCAATGAAGGGTTTGAAGGGTACTTACCTTTTAATTTGTCGTATTTTAAATAAATATAGTTTTTGATTCCACCATCTTGGTTGTAATCACCAAACAAAATCAAATCGTGCCACCCATCAGTTTTACTTGAACTTCTAAAAATTGGTGGGAATGTCACGCTAAAATATGTGTTTATAGAGAAATCATTATTTAACAAGTAAAAGGAACATCCGCCGCTTCCGCAAAAGTATCGTCCTTGAAGATAGATGAGATATTCGTTTTTATGATCATCATTTAAGTCAATTTCATAGAAACTAAATTTTCGATCATCACTTGTTAATATGTTCTTTTCTACCTCATTTTTGTTTTTGTCTAGTAAAAAATTTATTATTTTTTTTGCAGTCTCATCATTGGTAGTTTCTATTTGATAATCTTCCATTTTAGGCGAGTCCGTTTCTGCAACTTCAATTTGTTTTTGAATCTCAATAGTATCAATATTTTTTGATTGTGAGTTTGTTTCTTTTTTGGAGTACTCGCAACTTGAAAATGATAAAAATGCAAATGTGAAATAAATAATATTTTGTTTCATCTCATTTATTATTTGGGTTTATGTTCTATTTCTAATTTTCCGGTGATTAATTTTATATGACGTTGTGCGTTTGTATTTTATTTTTCAAAACGTCTTGTCAAATGATTTTTCGTTAAATTTATAAACGCCTCCATCTGCCATTCCAAAAAGTAAGTTGTTACTTTTGTCTTTGTATATAGTCCAAATCATTTGTGATTTAAGTTCTTCATCAACAGTATAGTTTGTTAGAGTTTTGCCATCATATTTCCAAGCCCCTGTGTCTCTATCTCCAAACCAAATAGTCCCTTCTGAATCTTCTTCAATTGCAAAAACATGTTCCATGGTCCCGGCTGGTGAGGGATTTCCATTTTTACTGCTATCTTGGTTAATAAGTCCGTTTATATCTGAAAAATTTATTGTTTTATCATTCTCTATTAGTAAAACTCCAATTCCATTATTCCCTATCCAAATTCGCCCTCTTGAATCTGCTAAAACACTTCTTATATGCAATTTTTCATGGTCTTTAAGTTCTAAATTTTCATGGTCAAAAACATTTAACTTTTCACCATCATAATTGAATAAAGCTGCATAAGTGGCAATCCAAACTTTACCGTCTTTATCTGTTGATATATCAGTTACACCGTATGAATCAGTTGGGTTATAAATTTTTGGTTTAGGAAAAATTAAATAGTTCATGTTTTTTCCGTCAAAACGATTTATTCCGCCCTCTTCACCTGCGTAAAACCATAAATCCCCACGGGTTTTATTCCATTCCAGTGTTGGCTCGTTAGTCTTAGAGGCATAATTAGTAAACTTTTTCCCGTCATAAATACTTACTCCTTTTGATGTTGCTATCAATATATTACCATTTTTATCCTCCTGGATTGATCGGGTTTGATTATCTAATAAACCTTCATTAGTTGTAAAGTATTCAAATGAATTTCCATTATAATAGCTTACTCCTTCATTATGAATTCCAAACCAATAGCCGCCTTTACTGTCTTGAAAAATAGCACGTATTCCAGAAGTGAATTTTAAGGTGTCGGTTTTTGAATATTTTACAAATTTAGAATTAACTTCCTTTTCGGAAGATTTCTTTTCAATACAGGAAAAGTTAAGAGTCAATATGAATAATAAGTAAATCAATTTATTATGTTTTTTCATTTTGATTTTTTCAAATATAATGCACAACGGTCTCGTGTTTGAATATTAGCTGATTTTTACTCATTAATTATTCAATTTTAAATAGACATTTATAATATTTTTACTCTTTAGTTTTATCTTTTTAGCCGTTATTGTATTTACACGATGTTGTGCTTTCGTTATTTTTTACGGTTTTCACATTTTTTTACTAAAAGTTGGTAAGGTTTTTCCATTAAAATATTAATTGCGGATAAATGCTGTTTTTCTCTGTCTGCCATTGCGATATTGAACAAGAGCGCCAGTTGTAATTTTTTATAATAATCACTTTTTTTATCCTTTGTCCAATCGTCTTGAGACAAAATCTGTAGAATTTCTGGACCCAGTAGTCGGTGAACGTAATCAAATTCTTGTATGGCGCCAATTTCAATGGAAGTATTAACCAGCTCAAAAACTTTTTTGGTTATTTCATCTCTATTTTGTTTCAATTGAAACTGTTTATTATCTAATTCACTATAATATTGAATCAGGCTATTTTTTATAGTAACATCATTGATTAGCTTTAAGTTCCCTGAAGAAATTAAATCTTTGAAGGTCACATTACGAGGTTCATAAACATCACTTCTGGTCGCCAAAATAAACTGATTTAAAAGGTAATGCTTGTTTTTTGTGCCAGCATCTAAATCCAATAAAATCTGTTTGCTTGAATCAATTCTATAATCTGCCTTAACATTTAATTCGTCTATTAGTTGTCTGTCCAGTTCAAAATCTTCTAAAATTCTACAGTAATAAATAAACTCCGATTCTGCGTTCTTTTTTTTGTCATTCCAATCATTAATGGATAATGCTATCAAAATTCCGATAACAACAAGAATAATCTCTCCAATTGCATAAAGCAGATACTTACTGAACTTATTTTCAGTCAGCATTTTTTGTCTAATTTTTCTAAAGAATTTTATCATTGGTTAGCGGTTGGTTTTAATGTGGCACAACGTGTTTGTATAAGAAAAGCAACTAACTTAGGTTTTGCTAAAACTAGCAATTAATTTTATACGTTGTTTGGTGTAGCAACAGTATTTATTAAGTCTATACATTTATAACTAGTTATGTTTTTGCATAACCATATTCCTTAATTTTAATGCATCTTTGGAAGCGTTATTATCGAATTCAAACACATTTCTATCAAATTTTGCATATAAATTTTCAATGATTTTCATCGATCTCCCATTTCTAATTATACCCAAATGATATTCATCACCAATTTTCATTTTTTTGATGTTATCCATGATTTTTAGATATGTTGAATTATTTAATTCTGTGTCATTAATATGGGTAATAACATCTCCCACTTGTACTTTACTACCAATTACTTCAGGTGCTATTGATGAAACCGAAGGCTTTCCCTCGCCATTATCATGCATGTTAAATCCCATAGTTGGAATATTTTCAGGGTTGCGTCTTTTTTCAGAATATTTGATTCCGAATGATTTCAGTTCGCTTTCAAAATCAAAAGGGGTATTATTTTTAATATGGTTTTCTATAAATTCAGTGATTTCGGGGTAAGTCATCTGTACTATTGTGTCAAAAAATGTCTCGTTGTCGAACGGTTTTTCTTTCCCATATTTTTTAATTAATTCAAGATATATTTCTCGCAAACCTTTTTCCCCATTTGACAACTGTAGAAGTTTGAAATCGAGCATTCCTGCTGTGAGCGCTCCCAATTGATAAATATTTCCATATTGTTTGTTGCCTTCATCGGTTGACCATTCACTACTAATTCGTGTTAAACTATATTTGTCATCAAAATTTGCGCTATTAGACACCTTTTCTGATAAATAATTTAAATAGTCCTGAGGGGTTTTAATTCCCGATTTAACCTGCATGATATAAGAAACCCATTCTGTTACTCCTTCGTATAGCCAAACATGTTGATCTTCTTTGACTGGCTTGGAATAATCAAAATTTGCCAGTATTTCACTGTGAAGATAAAGAGGGCTTAGAATATGCATAAACTCATGCGCAATTACATTTTTTAGCAGAGGAATATACTGTGGAATATCGGGAAGCGCGTATGTAGAACTAAAAGAATGCTCTAGAGCACCACCGCTTTGAAAAACAGGCATTGCCTTTATGTCTTCTTCAGAGGCCATGTACATTAAAAACGTGTATCTATCCACGGGTGAATAACCTATAAAGTCTTTCGCTGCATTAAGAATGTCTGAGGCCTGATCCAACACCATTTGAGCAGTAATCTCACCTGAAGGAGAATGCACATAGGCCTCAACTTCCATCTTATCTATGGTTGTGGAAGCGAAGGACAAATTATTTCCAATTAGTATTGGAGAGTCTGTAAAATGGTAATAGGAATCTATTTCATAATAACCACTGTCATTTTTATTTAGTGCAGTTCCTATTTTTTCTGTCCCCTGTAATTTTAATTTTAACTTTATCGGGACATTTTTTAAATTTTTAAAACAACCAAATACACCGTGGGGGTTAAGAATGATATAGTCGTCATTAATGCCTGTTCCACTCATTGGATAAATGGGATGATACGCTGTGCTCATATCAAATGAATCGTCGATTTCATATATAATTTTTGCGACCTTGGTGGGCTCTAGAATTCTGAAATCATTTGTGGAAATTTTATTAGTTAAAAGTTCATTTCCAGCAATATCATAAACTTTAAACATTTTCACGAATCGCCCAAAATCAAGAGGCTGATGTACCCCTGGGGCATATGAAACAAAGCTATATACGTCATCTTCTGAAGATAACGTTGGAACGCTCAATGTCACATTAAATGCATCATTTCTATTTGTGAAGTCAACTTCATAAATAAAAGAGTTCTCTTGCGCATAAAGGTTGAAAGCTAGAAATACTGGGATTAAGAATCTAAGCATGATAATACTTGTTTAAGTTTCGTGTTTTCTTTCTTGTTGCTAACGTGTTTGTGTATGGTTAGGTACTGAAAATTGGTTATGATTTTCCGATGCAAGACTAAGTTAATTAATTCCGAGGAATTTCCTACTCGGAAATTCAGAAGTAATTAATTATACCCGTTGTTATCAATAGTATTTAATGTTGAAGTAAATGCTCAACTATTATTTTTGCTGCTATCTGACTACCTTTTTTAGAAGGATGGAATCCATCAGAACTATAATATTTTTTATCCTTCGAGGAATCAATATAATCTTTCCAAACCTTTCCAACTGGAAGTAAAATGGAATTATTAATTGATGCTGCATCTTTATAATTTTTTATAACGTCATCAAAAGTTTGATAATAATTTAACGAAGGCCAAACCATGAAGTAGCATAATTTGGTTTCATTTAGTTTACACAAACTGTTATATTTTCCACCGTATTCAATTAGCATTTTTCTTCCGTCACTTTGAGACGACGGTCCCTGCTGGAGTATTACAAAGTCATAGTTATTACTTGAAATTAGTTTTTGGACGTATCCTTCATTCCAATGGTCTTCAATGGAATAGTTTGGATATGCAACCATATTGGTATTGATTTTTATTCCTTTCTTTTTTGCGTTTTTTTTAACAAGTTGTGGCAAATCATTTGTATAAGTAAGACTGTTGCCAATGAATAAAACATTTAATATTGTATTGCTATTACGGATTTCTTGTTGACTATATAAACAAAAATGAGAAACTATAAATGCGAAAAATAGAAGAAATAATTTCTGCATATTTTAATGTTTAAATTATTACCAACGTATTTGTATAAGATTAGTTGCGTGGTTAAACACTAAATTTAACA
>JAHEDS010000028.1:0-20344 GCA_024641135.1 Flavobacteriales bacterium | reverse complement strand
CAAAAATGAGAAACTATAAATGCGAAAAATAGAAGAAATAATTTCTGCATATTTTAATGTTTAAATTATTACCAACGTATTTGTATAAGATTAGTTGCGTGGTTAAACACTAAATTTAACACATAAAAGCCAAATAGATACGAGCGAAGTGAACTGGCGCAGCAATTTTCGTAAGCAGACTTGCACTAGCAATTAATTTTCCACGGTGTTAGCCTTTCGTTATTTATTATAACAATTTCCTTTTCAAGAAAAAGTGGAACTTAATTATTTTGTCTTATCGTTAATCCGTTTCAGAATCTCTTTCGTCTTTTGCTGAATTTTATTTATTTGGTCAATTGCATATAAATTGGTTACGTTTCTAATTGAAATTAGTGAGTTAAGAGAAACTCCCAATTCTTCATATTGCGCTTTTTTCCAGATTGCATCTGCTAATTTTGAATTAGGAAATATATTTCCATAATCACTCAAAGGATATATTCTTGCATAAGCTATAACTTGATCAACGTAAGCAGAAGCATTAAGATTTGTTCTGGAGATATAGGTCTTATGTATCTCATTTAGCGTCAGTATATTTTCCTGTACCCATCTGTCCATATTATTCAAATTGCCAGTTGACATTAAACTTTGAAATGTATTGTCATTAAAAGTGAAATTAACCTGCAATTTTGGATTAAACTCAAATCGAGCTATTTGAATGAGCGTATCAATTGTAGTATTACTTTTCGACATTCTTTGTATGAAACCTAAATTTTGAGCACTGTCTTCCTTTAGAATTTTTAGTGATTGACCTAACATAGTGGTATCCATTTTTAGGTCTGTAATAAGAGACTCTATCAATAGATTCTTCTGAATATTTGTTTTTCGTAAATCATTTAAATTATTGACCTGTATAGCGATTAAAATTCCAATAACAACAAGAACAATTTCACCAACGGCATATTTGAGATACTTTCCAACTTTGCCTTCAGAGAGCAGATTTTGCCTAATTTTTCTAAAGAATTTTATCATTAAAGCCTTTTTAAATTATCATCTATTTCCTTTATTAGTATTTTTATTCTGCCCACTAAATCTTTAAGACTTTTAATATTCCATCTCCTATTGGATATAATTTCAGTATTAATGCTTTGAAACGTTTTGTCATTCATCAAAGTATGGTAATCAATGGGTTTGGCGTATTCTATACCCAATGAATCCGTGTTTTCGGGGAAATATTTTATAAAGTGTTTAACATGATATGGGTAGGATATATTTTGCTGCAAGTTATTCGACCATAGTTCATTATCGTTTTTAATTATGGCAAACTCGTTCTCGAACATGAAGCTAATATTTTTTCGCAGGCTATCATTGGTAATGAGTTCAATTCCTTTAGATTTTAAATAATCGTATCCGCCTGTAACAGGATTGGATGAAAGTATCCAGAAATAAGTGCCAAATGCATGGTCTAGCTCTGTGGAGTATGGTTGTTTAGTATTTATATACTCTAATATTTTTTTGTTTTGAGCTAAATAATCTGATTCGTATTTAATAGTTCTTTCAAAAGCTTCGACAGTACTTTTAAGGTTAGATTTGAGCTCTTTAAGTATTTTAATCTCGTCTTTTTTAAGTTGTTTTTCTTCGTTAATGTTATTTAAATAAAGCGCCAACAAAATCCCAAGAACAATAAGAACAATCTCTCCAATTGCATAAAGCAGATACTTACTGAATTTATTTTCAGACAGCATTTTTTGTCTAATTTTTCTAAAGAATTTCATCATTGGTTAGCGGTTGGTTATAATGAAGCACAACGTTTATGTATATGCAACTACCATTGGTTTAAACTAAAATAAGCAATTTTTTATACACGATGTTGTGGGGAGATTTTATTCTTTAAATATTCTAGAGCCCACGTTATTCAGTGATAGTTTTTGACCCACAATATCAACCACAAGCCCTGTAAATTATAACAGCCAATTGCCCTTTTACTGATGATAAGCTGTGTTGTGAATCAAGGGACTACCACAAGAGCCACAAGCACCAGCGGTTCCAGATCCTCCAACACACCCATTTCCACAAGCATAATGCCATATTCCAGCTGTATTTTTATCAGGTTGAGCAACGGGCGGAGGCGTGGCAAAAGGAGCTGAAGAAGTTGGTGTACTTTTAGTATTGGTATGATAAGCCTGGTTATGTACTAAAAGACTTCCACAAGTAGCACAGTTAATAGCTGATCCAGCACCTCCAACACAACCTTTGCTGCAGGTATAGTGCCAGACCATTCCTGTATTTTGAGAGGCCTGAATAGCAGCCGGGTTTGGAGTTATAGCTTTTGGTGGAGCAGGTGCCTCTAGTACTTCCAATGGTTTTAAGGTGTCCTGTTTTTGTTCTTTAGTACTGTTATTACAAGCACAGAAAAAAAGGACTGTACTCAATAATAATATTGTAAGCATATTAAAGTTTTTCATATTGTCAAAATGTATTTTTTTCATTTTCTTGTGATTAATTTAATTAATTTATAAGCATATAAAATTCCGATTGAGAACATAATTCCGCAACTCCAATATTCCGCTTTTGCGTAGTAACTTATTCCGCCAATAATTCCGAATGCTGTCCAGATAAGGTTTGTCAACATTTCAGTTTTATTGATTTTGTTTATTTTTTCGTGTTCTATCATATTATTGCCAACCTGATTGTTTATGGAAAGTTGCTGTAAGCACTAAGATAGCAAAAAAGAACAGCATAAAGGAAATTCGGTAGATTTTCCGTGATACTCTATAAACACCATCAAGCAATTAATTATACACGTTGTTGTAGCACGTTTTACCTTTTTTAGTCCCAATGCCTAATCATTTCTTTACTGAAAATTGTATTCCTAAATTCATTAGGCTTCTTTTCATTCATCAACTTCAATCCTCCCATTTCCTTTATCAACTCGCCAAAATGTGCTTCTCTCAGATCATATTGTTCTTTATTTTCATACGTTGTAATAAGCATCATATGAAACGGTGCCTCTTCTGTATAAGGTGTTTCCAATACTTGAAAAGAATGGATATAACCTTTCTTTATTGCGGTTTCACGAAGGAGTTTCCAATTATTCTGAAAGTAATATACAGCTTCAGATTCATTCTTATTTAGGATTTGAACAAAGTCTATAGTTGAAATTGCCTCGTTTTTCTGCCCATAGTGAAGCGTGCTAGTACTCAAAATGAAAACTAATATTAAATGTTTCATATTTTCCTCTTTTAATTTTTCAAATGTGCTACAACGTGTTTGGCTATGGTTTCGTTGCTTGAAAATCCGTGAAGATTTTCAGCCGTAAACCGAAGATAGCAAATTTGCGAGGACTTTCTGTGAGGAAAGTAAGAAGCAATGAATTATAGCAGGTGTTAACTGCATTTTTTAAGAAAATCTATTATACATTGATTATCAGAAAATATGACTACTTTTATATTAATTCGTTTGTCATAATAAATTAACCAATATATTATTATGAAGAAAATCATCGTTTTTGTAATAGTATCATCCGTAATTACTTATTGTCAGAGTCAAGTTAGAGATTTTAGTAGAGGATTTTCTTTCTCTTATTCCACAAACAATGCTTGGGGAGTAGATATTTTCGCAGGATCTGGAAATAATAGATTTCACCTAGGCTATGGTCATCAATTTAACGGACAGGAAATTAAAGTTATAAAAAAGCAAAAAGAAACTGTTGGGATAACAGAGATTGGGAATGGAGAATATTTTTGGGTTATAGACATAGGATACAGTAGGATATTTATTAACAAAATAACTGTACATTCTGAATTTAGTGTTGGAGGGAAAAATGAGTTCACGAGCTTCAAAGATGATAGATATTATGTTGAAGATTATTCTCTAGTAACTGACTCAAAAACGGCCTTAGGTATTGGATTAAAAGGAGGTTATTTATTTAATAATGGTCTTGAACCTTTCATAGGAATTCATACGCTCAAAAAAGTGGATTTTGGAGTTAGACTTTCCTGGTAATAGTTTTTATTAAAACTCACTAATTTTATGTATTTCAAATAGCCTAGATGCTTCACCATCTTTTAGTTTATATTCTATTTGTCGAGTACCTCCTGTAGGATTGTTATTTGTATCACCATCGTTGTAAACTGGAAATCTTCGTGCTAAAGTGGTCTCTATAATAGCAAATTCATCGTGACCCATATAGCCGCTACTTGCTTCTTTATTTTCAGAAATCTCTGGGAAGTAAATTTGACTAATAGACTTTCCATTATTTACTGAATACCCAATTACATTGCCATAACTGCCACTTCCAGCTGAAGTTGTATAAATTAAAATTTCAGGAAATCCATCGTTATTTAAATCTTCAATTTCTGCATTGGTAACTTGTCCTTCTAATTCAAAAGCTATTTTTTGATTATCCATTTCCAATCCTTTAGGTTGAATGGTTAGTTGACTAATAGACCCTTCTCCAGTAGTACTTATATCAAAGGTTATATTTTGTAACGTCAAAGTTTTTTGAAACACAATTTTTTGTTCTCCTTGAATAGGATTCTCAATACTTAAGACCTCATTATCTTCAATTTGCTCTTTATTAATTTTTCCCTTTTCGTTCTTACATGCTATAATTGTTAATGCACTAAATAGAAGAATTAATATTGTTTTTAATTGTTTCATATTTCATGTTATTTAATAATTTCCAACGTGTTTGTACATGGTTTGTTGCGTGGTTTAGCACTAAATTTAGCAAATTCAAACCAAATAGACACGAGCGAATCGAACTGGCGCAGCAATTTTCGTAGGTAAGCTTGCACTAGCAATTAATTTTATACGGTGTTGTTCTTTCATCGCATTAGTTCTTTTGAATACTATCATTTTGATCAGATTGACTTTCAAACATATCAAATTTTATTTTAAATCTTGATATAGAACCATTATTATCAGAATCTTTTAAATCTGATTTAAGCACTTTAATCGTTGTTGTAGCTTTTGAGGTTTTTAAATAATCTGAAATGTTTTTAATCAACTTTTCGTTATACCCATTTGTTAATGAATCAGCGGATGCAGGTTTCAATAATTGATAAGCAGCTTCTTTTGCATTTAACGATTCACTGCCCGCTTTGGTATTTAAATAGGTTTCAAAATCCTTTTCGTCTATTTTGTAATCCTTTTGGGTATCCTTGTAATATTGTTTCCCTAATTCTGAAAATACGATAGCATCACGCTGCAAGTCTGAATCAACAAACTGTTCTAATTCAATTTTTAAACCTTCTTTTTGAGTCTCCATCTCCAATAACTTATCTAATTTGAACTTTTGCGATTCATTTGGAATTGTATCTGTATATTCAAAAGCTAACGCTTCATAATCTTTTGGGTCGACATCAACCATAGTCGCCAGACTATTAATAGGATTGGTTGCGGCGCCTGTAATTCTCTTCTTAATGGTTGTCCAAATTATTTTCCAAACACTAATTTCCGGATTGTTTAAATCACCTCTAACAGGAATTTCTAAATTAACATCCCCATTTTTATCTTTTAAAATAAATAATGCAAATTTTAATGGCAAACTAAATAAACCATTTTTATTATTTTGAACCTCTACATTTTTAACTAATAAATTATTTTCACTAACAATATTACCATTGGTTATTTTTGAACGAGAATAATAATAAAAATCACCTAAAAGAATACTGTGACCTGTATAATGTTGAGAATAGATATTTATATCGGAAAGCAAGAATTTTTCTATGGTCAAGTTTAAATTTAAATTGGTATAATCGGACGGATTTAAACCCAATTTCGCATTTAAGGTTCCTCGATTATTTAATAACATGTCAGAATTTATAGTTATCCATTTTGCATCACTTAATATACTGTCAGAATCAACTTTTATGTCACTTAAATGATAGTCAAAACGCTCACCTGTTAAATTATCACTATAATCTAACACACCTTGATTTACATTTAAATGATTAATAGCATAGTACATATTAGAGGTTGAATCTACTTCGGTTTCTTCAGGATATAATTTAAAAATTCTAAACATATTATTGGTTACCGAATCCATTTCAAAATAAGCATATGGCTGAAATAACTTTAATGAATCAATCACAAAAGTACTATTATAATAATCAATTTTTTTGAAGTTACAGTCTACACGGGCAGCGCCTAAAACTTTTTTATTATGAGTATCTGTCATAACAAAATCATGTACATCTGTATGACCAGACACAATAGATTTTACAGGATCATTGGTATTACCAGTAATGCTAATTTGTGAATTTAATCGTCCATTTAAACTATTGGTATTTGCATATTCTAAAGTATATTCATAAAAGGGTTCCAAATACAAATCTTTAATGTTTATCAATGCTTCAAAATCACCGTCAATTGGATTTAATTTTAGGCTAGACTCTATATAGCCTCCTTTTTTTAAATTGAATTTTACATCGGCATTGCTTTTTTCTTTCTGGTCCCAACCTATAAAAGGAATAAAAAACGAAAAATCTTCAATATGCGTTTCTTTACCAACATTTTTGTCATCGAAAAAGATATTGGCATCTTTAAGCTGTAAATTTGAAAGGCTGTATTTAAAAGGTTCAGATGCATTATTTTTAGTATTAAATGAATCTTCAGGAGTATTGAATTTAGTCAATAAATCGTCAAAATTAAAAGTAGAGTCTTGTATAACAATTTTCACCATTAAACCTTTAAGATATAACTCCTCTAATGATTTTGTGCCAGCAATAAACTTATACGGTTCAAGATTGATAATAAGCGTATCGAAGGAAGTAAAAAGATCCTTTTCGTTCTCCTCCATCATTTTGAATCCATAGACTTTTACCGTACTAGTAAAGTAATTGTATTTTAATTTGTCAATATCGATTGTTCTGCCAACAAGCTCTTTACTGTTTCTTATGACATAACTTTTTATAAGAGTAGGTAACAATACTAGTATCAAAGCAATTGAACAAACTAGTATTAAAATAATGTTTCTGGGTTTTCTTCTAATTTTTCTAAAGAATTTCATCATTGGTTAGCGGTTGGTTATAATGAAGCACAACGTTTGGTGTATGGTTAGTTGCGTGTTTAAGCAACTAATTTAGTAAACATTCACAAGCCAGAGAAAATTCCGAAGGAATTTTCCAAGTAGACCTGAACCAAGCAATTAATTATACACGGTGTTGCCTCCAGTACTTTATTTAGATAGAGATGTGAAACTTTTGATAGCTATTCACAACCTAATGTAAGGTTAATTTCATTATTTGATTATTACAAATTTGATTTATGTTGCCCACCGTCTACCGATAAGCAGGTACCTGTGACCCAACTGGCGCAAGGTGATGCAATAAAAGTGACAACTTTGCCTATTTCATCCGGTTTACCTAATCTTCCAAAAGGTATGGAGTTGAGTGCCCAATCGTACAAAGGCCTATTATGATTTTTTGCCATTTCCCAAAGTCCACCTGGAAATTCTACAGAACCAGGTGCAATGGTGTTCACGCGAATATTTTTTGGTGCCAGCTGTACAGCGATGGTTTTGGAATAGCTTATCAATGCGGCTTTGGCGGCAGCATAGGCCGGAGGCGAACCAGATTCTAGTCCGGAAACCGATGAAATAAATATAATATTACCACTGCCAGAATCAGTCATCCACGGAATCACCTTTCTGGTGGCTTTAACGCTACCCAACAAATCAACGTTTATTGAAGCTTCCCAATCGCTGTAGTCATCTTCAAGACTTAAAGCCGAGACATTGTTGATTAAGATATCGATGGTTCCAAATTCGGCTTTTACGTTGTCTAGAAAGGTTTCTAGTTGTTTTGTCTTTCCAATATCGCAAGTTTGTGCAAATACTTTAACGCCTTTTTCAAGAAGTTCTTTTTTAGTTTTTTGGAGGTCTTTTTCTCCACGTGCGCAAATGGCGACATTCACGCCTTCTTGTGCAAGTGTTAAAGCAATACTTTTTCCTATTCCCTTACTCGCTCCCGTAATTATTGCATTTTTTCCTTTTAGTCCTAAATTCATAAGTGTTTAATTAAAGATGGTTTGTAAATATCGGTTTGTTGATTGAGTTCTCATTGTATTGGAGGCAACGGTTTGTCTATGGTTAGTTGCGTGGTTAAGCAACTAATTTAGTAAACAAATACATGCTAGAGAAAATTCCGAAGGAATTTTCCAAATAATCACTTGCAATAGCAATTAATTATACACGTTGTTGTGCTTTCGTTATTTTTTATCACTAATCTCATCTTCGATTAATCGAATTATTTTTTTTGCTATTTCAATCAATTCATTAGTTTGAATTAAAGAAACAGACAATGGTAATTCTCTCGAAGATAACGTACCCTCAAATTCTCGGTCTTTAAACAATCCATTATAATCAATAGGAGTTGTGCTTTGCGTTGGATTATTAAATAATGTTAATCCTTTATAGTTAATAGAGTTGTTTATATTATATATGGAGACATACCGTTTTAGTAGAGGATATAAATCTTTGTAAATAATATTACTAGAATAAATTTCGTCTTCAGTCATATCTTCAACTTGCTGTGGCCACAATACCAGAGCATTTTTAATAGAATCATTGCTGATAATATTTATTTTTCCGGAGTTAAATAAAATATTTAGAGTTTCAGACTGTCCATTATATGTTGGATTAATAAATAAGTTGGCCATTAAACTATCCAATTGGCGATTGGAATAATCATTTTGCTCAATATGAATTAGGTTATAAAAAACTTTAGTTGTTGAAATGATTCTTTTTCTAAAATTATTATTTTCTTCGAACTCAATAATTGTGTTTTCGAAGTCCGACTTTATATTTTTAAGTGTTTCTCTTTCTTCTATTGTTTGTTTCCTTTCTTCATTCCAATTGTTAATCTGTAGTGCAATCAATATTCCAATAACCACAAGAACTATTTCTCCGATTGCATAAGTTAGATATTTACCAAACTTATTTTCAGTCAATAGTTTTTGCCTAATTTTTCTAAAGAATTTAATCATTATTAATCTTTTCTTCAATTAGAGAAATTATTGATTGACAATCATTCCGGGCTTTTTCTGTTTGTGCAATCGCAAATATTAAATTGAAATCTAACAGATTAATAAAACTTTTGAAATGTCTATCTCTCATAAAATAGTCTGCATCTTTTTTATAGATTTCAACGTCCTTACTTTTTGAGAATGACTCTTCTTTTTTTTCTATTGGGAACCCTGTATCCGCTATGAATAGTCCATTAAATTCCATATGATTCAATGTTAATGCGCTGTACAAATACTCACTTCTATCTTCATAAATATGATCTTCGACAGCTTGAATAGTTTTGTACTCACCCCTTAAATCCAGTAAACTGTTTTTTACTTCCTCATCTGTAATGAATCTTAAGTGAGATGAGTTCAGAACTTCTTCCAAGGTATTTGTATTAGGTCTGAACTTATGAAAAGGGAATAGATAATAAAAATGGCCGTAAAAGGAATCAAGGTCATAATGATTTGTTTCAATCATGACAAGCATTGCTTTTACACTCGTAATTTGCTTTTTTCTTATATTAATTAAGTTATCTAATTGAGTTCGGTCTTTTTTCAAATCACTAACAAAACCAGATAAATACTTATTAGTAATTGCTTGTTCTTTTTTTGTTTCATTCCAATTATTAATTTGTAATGCAATCAAAATTCCAATAACGACAAGAATAATTTCGCCAATAGCATACTTAAAATATTTTCCAGTTTTATTTTCTAGAAGTAAATTTTGTCTAATTTTTCTAAAGAATTTTATCATTGGTTAGCGGTTGGTTATAATGAAGCACAACGGTAAAGTATAAAAGCCGTTTTAATTGCCTTTATACAGTGTTGTGGCCAGTGAGCATTTAGTCGAACGTTTTATTTTTCTTCATAATTTTAGATTACTCCTTCGTAAACTCTTGAATACTCTCTTTCAGCAACCAGTTAAACTCTTCAGGGTTATCCCACATTATTACGTGTCCGACATCTTTAACAATTTTCGCTTTAAATGTAGGAGCATACTTTCTAAAGGCTTCTACATTTGTGTGCTGCTGATCTGAATTTATAGCAATAATTGGAGCCTTTACGGATCCAATCGAATTCAAACAACTTTCATTTTGCCAATTTATCATGCCTTTAAGAGATTCGCTCCAGCCAATATGAGAGACACCCTCCAATAACGATATAACTCGATGATAAGCTGAGTCAATATTTTTTTTAAAAAACCCACCACCAATAAGTTTCTCTTTGGTAGGATTGTTTGCTAAATCCATCATCAAACTATCCACATACTGGGCCATCGGGGGAGAATAGTTCATTTCTACCTCTTGCAAATTATCAACCAATACTACTCCGATAACCTGATCTGATGCTTTATTGGCAGCTTCTATAGCAATTGGACCTCCGAATGAAAAACCAACAAGCACTACTTTTTTAAGATTAAGTTCTTGAATTATTGTGGATATGTCTTCCCCAAATGATGCTATTGTCCATTCACTGCGATTATTTCCAGATTCACCAAATCCTGGAAGATCGAGGGCAATTACCTGATACTCTTTTGAAAGGTATGATACCTGAGCATCCCATATACTTCTTGTGTTTGACCAACCATGAATTAAGATGATAGTTGTTTCTCCTTTACCCTCGTTATCAAAGCTAATACTTACACCGTCAAATGAGTTAACAGTTGTTATAGGTTCACTTTTACAACCACTCATTATGAATAGAAATACAATTAATGCATTAAATAAAATTGGTGCAATTTGTTTCATGATAACCTCAAATTTTATAGTTCCTAATTAGAACTATTAAAATATCATTAATAAATCTATTTGACTTTATTAACTGTACTTTTTTAATTGGCCACAACAATTGGATATAGACAATTGTCTATATCTACATTATAAAAACTAAGATAGGAAATCTTTTGTTACGATTCTGACTTAAATAAAAGAGCCGTATTTAAACATGGTTGTAGTTAAAATAATGTTTATTAGATTAGTTTTATTGTATCTCCTTTTTCTATGTTTATTTAAAAGGGGTATTACTCATTTCAAAAACCAGTTCGCCTCCGCTTGTAATATCATCATGGGTTAATACATTTCGTGTTACTTCTTTTCCGTTTTTCGAAACACTTTTCACATATACATTTTCCTTGCTTTGGTTTGTTGCTTTTATAGTTAGTGTTTTTCCGTTTTCTAAATGAATTATAGCTTCTTTAACCAAAGGACTTCCCAAGGCATAATTAGTAGATCCCGGAGTAACAGGGTAAAATCCTAAACTGCTAAAAACATACCAAGCACTCATTTGTCCGGCGTCATCATTACCACATAAACCTTCAACGGTTGGCGCATACATGGTATTCATAATCATTCTTACACGTTCCTGAGTTTTTTCTGGGTGTCCGGTCCAATTATATAAATAGGCTATATGATGGCCAGGTTCATTACCGTGCACATAATTACCTATAATTCCGTCGCGTGTAATATCTTCATGCTTTGCAATATATTTATCTGCAATTTCCATAGTAAACAAAGAATCTAAATGGTTTGAAAAAGGCTCTTTACCTCCCATTATCTCAATCATTTTATCTATATTCTGTGGTACATACAAGCCATAATTCCAGGCATTGCCTTCAATAAACCCTTGCCCTTCGGTATCCATTGGGTCGAACGCTTTTTTAAAGGTTCCATCGGCTAATTTTGGTCGCATAAACCCTATTTTAGGGTCGTATACATTGGTATAATATTCAGAGCGATCCATAAACTCTTTTTCTGTGGATGCATTACCAACTTCTTTGGCTATTTGGGATATACACCAATCGTTATAGGCATATTCCAATGTTTTTGAAACCGAAGAATGACTCTTGTCGTCTGGAACATAATGATAATCAATATAATCTCCCAAGCCCTCAAAATATCTCACATTGGCCGTTGTTACTGCTGCTTGTAAAGCACGGTTTTTATCAAAATCCCCCACGTTTTTTACTAGGGCATCGGCAATAACAGAGGTGGCATGATAACCTATCATACACCAGTTTTCGTTGGCGTAATGACTCCAAATAGGCAACATATGGTGCACACTTTGCTCTTGATGTGCCAACATAGATTTTATCATATCGTTATTGCGCGTTGGTTGTGTAATATTAAACAGTGGATGCAAGGCCCTGTAGGTATCCCATAACGAGAAAACAGTATAGTTTGTAAAACCATCAGAGAGATGTATGTTTTGGTCTAAACCGCGATATTGTCCGTCTACATCTTCATATAGAATGGGTGAAAGGTTAGTGTGATACATTGCCGTATAAAACGATTTTTTATCATCTTCAGAAAGGCTTGTTACTTCAATTTTAGACAACTCTTTATTCCATTTTTCCTTGGTTTCTTCTTTTGTTTTATTAAAATCCCAATGTGGAATTTCTGCCTCTAAATTCTTTATAGCACCAGCTGTGCTAACTGATGATAAGGCTAGTTTTATATTAAGTTTTTCACCTTCGTACGTATCAAAATTAAAATAGGCCCGAATGTTTTTGCCTGCCATTTCTGGGAAATTTTCATCCTGTTTAAAACGTCTGTAAAACCCGTCATATTGAACGGGATCATACTTTTTATGGCCATAACTTTTGAAGGGTTTTGAAAACTGCATTACAAAAAAAACTTTTCTGTCTCTTGCCCAACCTTTTGTTTGACGGTAGCCTGTAACGGTCGAATCATTTTCGACACGAATAGAAACCCACACATTTTTATCGTTATAAGAATAGACATTATAAACCATGTCTAAAATAATATGGGCATCCTCAGACTTTGGAAAGGTATATTGATGAAAGCCTACGCGCTCACTGGCTGTAAGTTCTGCTTTAATATTATAACTATCTAAGTCAACTTTATAATAACCTGGAGAAGCTTCCTCTTTTTCATGAGAAAACACCGAATAAAAACCTTTTGTACTGTCGTTGGTTTTTAATGGGTCTAGAACTAAATCTCCGGTGGTTGGCATTACTAGAAAATCGCCCAAATCAGAATGACCTGTTCCGCTAAAATTAGTGTGTGTAAAACCAATAATTGTGGAGTCGCGGTGTTGATAGCCTGCACAATATTCGTAGGTTTCACTATTATAAGTACCATTATCATTAAACATAGCCTCAAAATTGGTCTGCGGACTTAATTGAACCATTCCAAAAGGAGCAGTAGCTCCAGGGAAAACATGTCCCATTTTACTGGTTCCAATAAAAGGATTGACGTATTGGGTATAATCTATATTTACAGGTTTAGAATTTTTTAAATGGTCTTCTTTTTTACAAGCATTTAGAAGGAATATGCAGATTAATACAAGAAAGATGTTTTTCATGTTTTAAGATAATTTAGTTTTAACAGGTGTTTTAAAAATGTAAATGAGTTTTTCTATTTTTATATGGGTTGAAGGCTTAGTATTTATTTAAGTTTTTTCCTTTTTTAAAATTTTTAATCATTTTCCCAAACCCTTTGTCCTTTTTCCGTTTCTCGGCAATTGTTAATTCAAAGTGTTCCTTTTCGCGTTCCATCTTTAAATAATTTTCATAAGATGATTTATCAATTTCGCCATTATTAAGAGCTTGTAAAACGGCACAATCAATTTCGATGGTGTGCGTGCAATCTGAAAACTTACATTGTCTTGAGAATTCGATTATTTTATCGAATGTAATGTTTAACCCGTCTGAGGAATCTGTAATCCCAACTTCTCTCATTCCAGGATTATCAATTAAAATTCCGTTTTCAATAACAATGAGTTCTCGATGGGTAGTAATGTGTTTTCCTCTATCTATACGCTCACTAATTTCTCCTGTAGTCATTACTTCTTTCCCAGCTAAATTATTAATAAGTGTCGATTTTCCAACTCCCGATGAGCCTAACAAACAATAAGTCTTTCCTTTTTGTAAATATTTTTTTAGGTTTTCAATCCCTTTTTTTGAGGCATTACTAACAGGGATTACAGGGACTTGTTTTATTCTTTCTTGGATTAAATCGACTATTTTTTTAAGCTCGGTATCATTTATCAAATCAATTTTATTAAGAACAATAAGTGGTTCTACCTTAGAAGCATTGCAGATGGTTAAATACCTTTCAATTCGGTTGATGTTGAAATCTCTATCAACAGATTGTATAATAAAGGCGTAATCAATATTTGTTGCAATAATTTGTTTCTCTCCATGTTTTCCAACCGCTTGTCGTTCAATAATTGTTTTTCTTGGTAATATAGAATGAATAAGCACCTTATGTTCATCATATTCAGAAATAACAACCCAATCGCCAACAGCAGGAAAATCGGACCGACTATGTGCAGAAAAACGTAAATTCCCAAGAATTTCCCCTTCATATTCATTTTCAACATTTTTTACAACATATCTTTCCTTATGCTCAGAAATTATTCTTCCAATTCCGAATGAAAATAGATTGTGGTCTTTTCGGTAATTTTCTAAATCTGTGTTATATCCTAAATCTTCAAGAGTCATTTAGCTTTTTAGTTTGAAGTACTATTTAAGGTTAAAAAATAACGGCGCTTAGTTCCATTATTTGGATATACTAAAAGTACATATTTTATAAATAATTAGATATCCTTAAAGAGATTCATTTTTCTGGCGAAAAAAAGAAGGAATACATGTAATTACAATGGGTTAAAATGGTTTGAAATTGAACAAAAGAATGTATTTTTAGGGTAAGTTTTAAAATTGAAAGATCTATAAGCTTCAAACCAAATTATTATGAAAACTACTGCCAGACTTATACTTTTCGCATTTCTTTTAATAGGATTGTATTCGTGTAATAAAGAGAATCCTTTATTAGAAGAAGAAAATGTACCTGTTATTAAGCCCGAGCTACCACAATTTAGCATTAATACCAATGGAAATGAAATTGTAGACGAACCTAAAATCATGGCCGAAATGGTCGTTTCTGAATATGATGAGGTTGATTTTGAGGGAATTATAGGCATTGAAATTAGAGGGTCTTCTTCACAAATGTTTCCAAAAAAGCAGTATGGCGTTGAAACGCGTGATGAGGCTGGAGACGGAATAAATGTTTCTATTCTTGGGTTTCCAGAAGAAGAAGATTGGATTTTGTATGCACCTTATAGCGATAAATCCTTAATGCGAAATGTTCTTATTTACGATTTATCTAGAGATATTGACCGATATGCAAGTAGGGTTAAGTTTGCCGAAGTAAGTATTAATGGCTCGTACAATGGTCTTTATGTTTTTATGGAAAAACTAAAAAGAGATTCAAATAGAATAGATATAAACAAATTAAAAGTTGACGAAAATAGTGGCGAAGATCTTACTGGAGGCTATATTTTAAAAATTGATAAGGCCTCTGGATTAGATGAAACCTTATATACACCCAATAACTCGATAACTTCTAAGTATCTGCCTAAAAACAATAACGCTGCACCCTGGCAAAAAATTTACTTTAATTATGATACGCCAAAGGAGGAGGATATCACGCCTGAACAAAAGGATTATATAACCAACTACATGAACAGTTTTGAAGATGCACTGGCGGGAGCTAATTATACAGATCCTAACGAAGGGTATTCAAAATATATTGAAGTTAATAGTTTTATTGATTTTTTTCTGCTGAATGAGCTATCAAATAATGTAGATGGATACAGATTAAGTACGTGGCTAACAAAAGACAAAAACGAAAAACTTAAAATGGGACCAATTTGGGATTTTAACCTGGCCTTTGGAAACGCCAATTATTGTGGTGGTGGAGAGACCAATGTTTGGGCTTATAAGTTTAATGAACGTTGTTCTGAGGACTTTTGGTTAATACCTTTTTGGTGGGATCGATTGCTTACAGACCCGTTATTTGTTGACCAATTGCAGGTGCGTTGGGAACAATTACGAGGCAGCGCCTTTTCAAATCAAGCTATTATGAATAAAATTGATAGTTATGTAGAATTGCTAAATGCCACAGGAGCTAGTAAGGCAAATTTTGAAAAATGGCCCGTTTTAAATGAATATGTTTGGCCCAATAATTATGTAGGCAATACCTATCCTGCAGAAATTACTTATCTTAAAAATTGGATAGATCAAAGACTTATGTGGCTGGACACAGAAATTATGGCATTATAATAAAACTATCTTAAATAATTTTATCTGCAGTGCTTAAATTCGCTAATCTGATATGAATATTCATAATCAGGTTATTTATAATCTTCAAATATCATATGTATTAGTGGTGTTTCTAAACACATTTTGATTTTTTACTGCCCAATTTAATGGAAAAGATTTTTTGTTTGAAGTGTTGTGATATGTTAACGTAGTTTGGTTTTTGGTTCAGTCAACCATTAATCTCAATTATTTTATTAAAACAATTTATTAGATTTGTTTTGAAATTATATCTGATAACAATTTCATGAACCTTATTTTAGAAGAAATAAAAAAGCGTAATACAGAAGTGTTTAAAAAGTTTTTTACTAAACATTATGAGCCGCTTGTTGTTTATGCTAATGGGTATCTTTTTGATCATGATGCAAGTGAAGATATAGTTCAAGAAGTTTTTATTTATTTATGGGAAAATTCACAAAAAATAAATATTGACTCTTCACTTATGGGATATATTCATGCCATGGTTAGAAATAAGTGTCTTAATTATTTAAAAACATTAAAAATCACGGATGATTATAGTGTCTTGGAGTTTAATATTAATTTAATAACTGAGAATGTTTTTGAATCAACTTCAGAAGAAAATAAGCAGATAGTTTATCATCAAATACTTAAGATAGTAGAGTCTCTTCCGGAGAAAATGCAAAAAATTGTTAAATTAAAATTTCTTCATGGCTATAAATATTCTGAAATAGCGAGTGAACTGGATATCTCTATTAATACCGTAAAGACTCAGCTTAAAAGAGCTAAATTTCGCATATCGGAATTAATCACATCTGTGATTATTTTACTACAAGCTCATCATTAAATCAACTTTTTTATTTTATTTTTTAAATTTTTGTCACCCTTTTTGCTTTTGCACTTGTCTTTAAAGTAGTAAGACGTCATAAAAAGCACTAATGGAATTCAAATTAATAATAAAAAAACTTAATAATACAATTACCAAAGATGAAGGCATTGTATTTGATAATTGGTATCAAGAATCAAAAATTCATAGAAACTATTTTGATAAAGTAAAAGCTAATTATCAAAATGATGTTTTTAATGTTGATATTGAAAAAGGATGGCAAGCAATAAGTAAGAAAATAGAATCTCCAAAAAGCAAAAAGCATTTGTACTGGAAATATGCTGTAGCTGCATCTTTGGTTACTTTTTTAGTTTTCAATTTTGTTTTCAACAAAAAGGATGCTTTAAATTCTGAATCAAATAGCCCGGTAATTGTAAACCAAAATATAAAAGCAGGAACAGATAGAGCAATACTTACCTTAGGAGATGGCACAAATTTGGTTTTAGAAAAGGGGAAAGAATTGGTTACTACAAATTTAACTACTAATGGGACACAAATAATATATAACGAAACAGAAAAATCATCTCATGAGGTTGATTATAACTACTTAACCATTCCAAGAGGAGCCCAGTTTTTTGTAGAATTGTCTGATGGCACCAAAGTATGGTTAAACTCAGAATCAAAACTCAAATATCCTGTAAATTTTAGTGAAAGAGAAACGCGCCAAGTAGAATTGGTTTATGGAGAAGCCTATTTTGAGGTGTCTCCAAGCACACTGCACAATGGCACAAAATTCATAGTAAACAATGATAACCAGAAAATAGAAGTTTTAGGAACAGAATTTAACGTTAAGGCCTATGCAAGTGAACTTATCATTGCAACAACTTTAGTTCATGGAAAGGTCAATATTAAATATCAAGGCGAAGACCACATATTACTTCCTAACCAACAATCAAAGCTAGATATTAATTCAAATACTATTTCAATTGATGCAGTAGATGTCTATCATGAAATCTCCTGGAAAAACGGTGTGTTTAGCTTCAATAACAAATCATTGAAAGAAATAATGGTTGTCTTATCTAGATGGTATGATTTTGAAGTTGTATTTAAAAACAAGCAGGTTGAAAATGAGGAGTTCGTAGGTGTTTTAGGAAAAAACGATAAAATTGAAGATATTCTACTTAATCTTAAAAATTTAGGAATTATAAAAGACTTCAAATTTGATGATAAAAAAATATTTATAGAGTAAAAAAAAGGGAGTAAAGTTTGAACATTTGGCCGTGTAACAACTTTCTCCCCTATGTATGTATTAATTAAAAAAATGTCTAACTAACACAAAACAAATTTATGAAATTTAAATTAACTAACCTCCGTTGCCTTTTAAGAAAACGGCTATCACTTGTGATTATGAGAATGATTATCTTCCTATTGTGCACGTCAGTTTTTAGTTTAACGCCAAAAACAACCTTTTCACAGGAAAAAGTAATGATCAATCAAGACCAATTAGTTACGGTTGATGAAGTATTTAATATCATTCAACAACAAACAAATTATCATTTTATTTTTCCAAAACGATTTTTTAAAAATGCACCTAGTATTTTATTGGAAAAAGGAGAAATACTAGTTGTTAACCTTTTAGAGAAGAGTTTACAAAACAGTAATTTGGAATTTGAAGTAGATGAAAACAACACTATTTTGATAAAAAAACTGGAAAATTCAAGTTTAAATCAAAATAAAATAACACTAAAAGGTAAAGTGTTTGATTCTAATGGTGTTCCTCTTCCAGGCGCTACTATTTTAGAAGTAGGCACAAATAATGGTGTTGCGTCAGACATTTCTGGAAATTATAGTATATCTGTAGCAAATGATGCTACCGTTGAAATTTCGTTTATTGGCTTTCAAACAAAAAAAATTGCGGTTGCAGAATTAACTTACTATACTAATGTAGATATAACATTATTTGAAGACGTTAATGCACTGGAAGAAGTTGTATTAACAGGGTATCAAACCCTTTCAAAAGAAAGAACAGCCGGATCTTTTGAAAAAGTTGAAGCTAAACTGATACAGCAAAGACCTAGCAGTCCAAATATTATTGATCGTCTGAACGGACAAGTGGCTGGTTTGAATGTTGATCCTTCAAATAATTCATTTCAGATTAGAGGTCGATCAACCTTTTTGTTTGGAGAAGGAAACCCACTTATAATAGTGGATGGATTTCCTTTGGCAGATCAAGTTAATTTTGAATCTATTAACCCTGAAGATGTCGAAAATGTTACCATTTTAAAAGATGCTTCGGCGTCTTCTATTTGGGGCGCAAGAGCTTCTAATGGTGTTGTAGTTATTGTAACTAGAAAAGGTGCTAAAAACAAACCTTTAAGTATCGATTTTTCAAGTTTTGTGGAAATTGAAAACAAAGTAGACTTAAGCGATATGAATTGGTTATCTACATCTCAAGAAATTGATTTAGATAACGAATTTATTGATAAAGGTTGGGTAAATTTAAGTGGTGTTGCCAATGGAGCCGCTAGTATTAATGACCTTCATTTGGCTCATATTTATAGAGCTGGCTTATCACCAGATGGAAATACTTGGTCGCAAAACACATTCGATAACTATGTTAACGAACTAAGGACTAGAGATATAACCAAAGATTGGGAAAAGTATCTTTTAAGAAATTCATTAAGAACAACTTATAACTTATCTATTTCTGGTGGAGGCGAGCGTAATTCGTTTTTTGGTTCATTATCTTATACTAATAAATTAGATCAGTCCATTGGAGAAAAAAATGATCGTATCACGATGAATCTTCGTAATGTTTTTGATTTTAATGACAAAGTATCTTTTACGGCAGGTATGACAGCTGCTTTAAGAAACTTTGATGAAAACGGATTAGTGGGTTCTTTTAATTTTTCTGATTCAAACCCCGCTCAAATGGCAGCTTTAGCACAACCTTATGATAGGCTTGTTGATGAAAACGGACAATATGTTCAAAATTATTACAATTGGAATCCATGGGCATCGCAAGATCGCGAAGCTTTATTAGGGGTGCCACATACCTTTAATTATTTAGAGGAGCAACGTAACAGAGATGTTAGTAGGACTTTAGTAGATATCCGTGCAAATTTTCAACTGGATGTTGAAGTGTTAAAGGATTTAGTACTAAGTAGTTCGTTTAGTTATGAGCGCAATACAAATGATCTAGATGATTTTAATAACATGACGTTGCCTTCTCATCGTAATTTGATAAATGATTTTTATGTTGGAGGAACATATGGTTTGCCTCGTGGATCTGAATATTTACAGGAACGAACTTATACAAAAGGATGGATATTTAAAAATACACTTACTTGGGATAAATCATGGACAGATCATGATTTAACGGTATTTGCTGGAACAGAATATTCAAAGAGGTTTACCGAATTATCGCGTAATAGAAAATTTGGGTATGA
>JAHEDS010000091.1 GCA_024641135.1 Flavobacteriales bacterium | reverse complement strand
TCTCCAAAGGTTTCATAAAAATCACCTACACGAAACAATAACAAAGCATCTGGATACTTCGTTTTAATTGCATTATACTGCTTCATTAAAGGGGTTATCTTTTTTGCCAATGAAATGTGATTTATATGTTATTTTTGTAAATTAAACAGGAGTGCTAATGTACTTATTATTTCATGTTTTTAGAAACTGAAATTTAATTACTTATTTATAATTATTCACAAAATAAAGATGCGAAAATTAAAAAACAACGAACTTGACCGATTGAGTGTTGAAGATTTTAAATTGGTTAAAAAAACACCTCTTATTATTGTTTTGGATAATATTCGTAGCCTTAATAATATAGGATCTGTTTTTAGAACCAGTGATGCCTTTTTAATTGAAAAAATCTATCTGTGCGGAATTACAGCGACTCCTCCCCATAAAGATATTAATAAAACAGCTTTAGGAAGTACCGAAACCGTCGATTGGGAATATATTGAAAACACCATCGATTTAATTGAAAAACTGAAAGCTGAAAAAGTAAAAATCTGTTCTATTGAACAAGCTCTAAATGCCACCATGCTTAATGATTTCAAACCTGAAAATAACACAAAATACGCTCTGGTTTTTGGCAATGAAGTAAAAGGGGTTTCTCAGGAGGTGGTTAATGCAAGCGATATGGTAATTGAAATACCGCAATTTGGCACCAAACATTCCTTAAATATCTCAGTAAGTACTGGCGTGGTAATTTGGGATATGTTTAGCAAATTAAAGCTAATTGAATAGACTTTCTATATTAGAATAATAAGATTCTTTAAAAAAGGTGAAATTAGAAAATCATTCAAGGTGAAGGAGCTACTTCAACAATAGTATCTTCAGTATTTGTTGAATCGACGTTATTAAATATGTCATTCACAATCTTGTATAAATCAGGAATCACTGTTCTTGCAAGTTTGGAATTACTGTTTAAAAGGACACAGATACCCATATCTGAATCAGGAAATAATGCTATTTCATTTCTGAAATCGTTAACACTTCCACCATGATGGATTATGGTCTTTTGCTCATTGCTATCCATGTCTAAAAATTTATGGATTCTCCAACCAAAACCATAGTAAGAACTCACATGACCGGGCCATTTTTGATAATATTTACTATTGCCTTTAATTTCTATAAACGGGTTAAATGCTTGATTTAATGCAGGCTTATCCATAATTTCCGGATGATGACCTAGTAAAAGTTCCATCCATTTGGCCATGTCAAGAGCACTCGCATTGACACCTCCAGCCGCAACAGCGTTATAATAATTATCGGTAAGCTTTAAGGTCTTCCAACTATTGTGCCTTCTTGAATGTGGGATTGCTACATTTTCTTCTAGTCCCAAAGTTTTGTCATCCATTGAAATAGTATTCATTTTCAAGGGCTTAAAAAATTCTTGGCTTAGTAATGACTTAATATCTTGGTCTGTTGCTTTATACATCATCTCACCGCTAAGTGCGAACATAGCATTTTGATAACTATATGTTACCCCTGGCTTACTATTTGGAGTTAATCCTTTAAAGCGTTTAGCAATATCAGATAATGGTAAACCGGCTTCAATAAGATTGGTATAACTATGGTATGGTGCACCTGAAGTTTGTGATAAAATAGTGGCCAGTGTTATGTTATCGGTATTATTGCGGTCTCCTAACTGAAATTCGGGTATATAGTCACTTACCTTATCCGACCAACTCATTTTACCTTCGTTTACTAATTTGGCTGCCAAAACACCGGCAAACCCTTTTGATAAGGATCCGAGTCGAAAAACAGTTTTTCCATCTACTTGATCATTTAAATTAAAGCTTCGTTTACCAAATCCATCCGATATCAAAATAGAATCTCCTTTTACAATACTCACACCAGCTCCCACAATATCTCCTGAAACTATAGCCTTTTCAAAATAAGCAGTAAGCGCACCCTTCAATTCGGCCAATTGCAATCTGTATAATATGAGCGCCTTTTGATCCACTACTGGCGCACTAATCTTATGTTTTGAAATGGTTGCTCCCGACCCAAAAGTAAAAACGGGCAAGACAAAACTCAAAATGAGTCCAAAAAGTAAAATAATTAAAACTGTTGGTTTTTTAAATATTTTAAATCTCTGCATAAATTGGTAATTGTTAAATTTGGGAAACAACGCCACGAATATAAGGTGAAACACCTAGATATTCGACGAAATACTAGTATTTTTTTAAATTATTATACAATTAATTAATGACCGAAAATATATGGCTAAAAAAAAGGTCGCTTAAGAAGATTTCCAAGCGACCTTAATCTATTTAAATTATTAACTATAGTTTTACTGTCACTCCAAGACCGCCGGTTGCCCCTTGTGTATTTCCGCCTCCTAATTCTAAATAAACACCCCATTTATCATTCCAAAACCATCTACCACCAATATGAAGTCCGATATCTAAATCACTATCCTTCCCCTCATTTCCATTATAAATTGAATAACCAGCACCAGCACCACCATAGACGTCCCAGGCAGCATCTGTTAATCCAAATAAGTTGTCAAAATAATAGTTAGCCTTTACACCTAATGTAAGCCAGTCAAGATCTAAATTAGTTGCCGCACTTGGAGCAATGGTTATATCTTTATGCACAGGTATTTCATAATTTGCACCTATAAGGCCAAAGTTTAATTCACTTCTTGCCTGCCCAAAAATATTTGCAGCTGAGAAAATAAATCCTAATAAGTATAATAAAGTAATTTTTTTCATAATGCGTGATTTTACAGTTTTTTAAGGTTAAAAAATCGTTATTGAAATGTAAAATTAAAAAATAAATGATAATAATAAAGGTGATTTTAAAAAATGATAAAATATTTTTAGGCCTGACAAAAAATCAATTTATAATTATCTTAAAAACACTAACAAATGGCATCCAAAATACCAAGATAATCTTCCCTGTTGGCAACAAAATCTTTATCAGAAATATCAATTATTTTTACATTAAAATCTGGCTGGCTTTTTAAAAACTCTAAATATCCAGAGTTTATTTTCTCTAAATATTCGTCGGCTATGTTTTGTTCATAATCCCTACCGCGTTTTTTGATATTCTCTTGTAAGCGTTGCGTGTTCTGATATAAATACACATACAAATCAGGTTTAGGTATGTCTTTATACATTAAATAAAAGAGCTTTCTATATAATTTAAACTCGTCTTCATGCAAAGTTATTTTCGAAAAAATAAGAGATTTAAATACATCATAATCACTCACAATAAAATCTTTAAATAAATCCAGCTGTGACAAATCATCTGAAATTTGCTGGTAGCGATCTGCCAAAAAAGACATTTCTAAAGTAAATGCATACCGTTGTGCATCTTCATAAAATTTGGGCAAAAACGGATTGTCTGCAAAACGTTCCAATATAAGTTTTGCGTTAAAATCTGTCGCTATTTTTGTGGCTAAACTTGTTTTACCTGCTCCAATATTTCCTTCAATAGCAATGTAATTGTATTTGGAAAAATCATGCTGTTTTACGGGGTTCTTCAACCAGATATTAATGGACTCTAAAGTGCTTTCATCTTCACAATTATAGAGTAATTCTGAAATATCGCTTTTTATTTCCGGGTGGATTAATTTGGGGGCAATATCAAATAAAGGCTGTAAAACAAACCTACGTTTAAACATTTCGGGGTGTGGTACCTGCAACACTTTGGTATTGATAATTTCATCATCATAAAAAACAATATCTAAGTCAATACTTCTGGCTTCATATCCCTTATTTTTATTTCTAACCCTACCCAGACTTTTTTCAATATCTAGCAATTTTTTCAAAACCTCCTTCGCCTGAAAATCAGTTTCTAAACGTAAGCAAGTATTTAGAAAATCATTGCTTTCGAATCCAAAAGACGGGCTATTATAAACTTTAGAAATAACATCTACCTTCCCTATTTTTAAATAAATAAGATTAATAGCATCTTGCAAATTTTTAAATCTATCACCCGTGTTGCTACCAAGTGAAATATATACAATGTGGGAGTCAATCATAATAATTAGCAAAATAACTAAAAGAAAATCACTTTAAACTATATTTGTGAAAACTGTTAATAAGTTTCTATGACATTAAAAGATAAGATTGCAGCGGAACGAATTTATATGCTCTTAGGAGCCCTTTTCATTACGTCTTTAGTAGTCTCAAATTTAATTTTTCAAAAATTCTTTTACTGGTATCCGTTCCATCTTGAAATTTTTGGCACGAAACTATTTGAAATTTCAGTGGGCATTTTACCCTACCCCATTACTTTTTTAATTACCGATTTAATAAGCGAGATTTACGGAAAAAAGCGAGCTAATCAAATAGTAGTAACCGGGATTTTCGCTTCCTTATTTTCATTACTAATCGTATTTGTTTCAAATGTGGTTCCTGCTACCGTATGGTCTCCTGTGGATGACACCATGTTCTCAACTGTTTTTGGCAATACTGCTTTAGCTGTTTTTGCCAGTATGCTGGCTTATCTTTTTGCACAGTTTATAGACATCCATATATATCATTTCTGGAAAAGAGTCACTCAAGGGAAATACCTTTGGTTACGCAATAATTTTTCAACCTTCTCGTCTCAGTTTGTAGACACCCTTACTATTCTGGTCCTTCTTTGCTCTTTTGAAATAATTGAATGGAATAGATTTCAAGGCTTACTTGTTGCTGGGTTTTTATTTAAAGCACTTATTGCTGCTTGCGATACCCCTTTTTTATATTTAGGTGTTTATATTTTTAGGAAGCGTTTTAAACTTAAAGTGAATCAGGAAATTGAATTCCTTTAGAGTACCTAAAAAACTTAACATAAAATATAGTGTCAATTTCATCCTTTAGCATCATTTTTGCGTATATATTTCTATAAACTTTTAAGATGAAAAAAGCATTAAAAATTACAGGGATTTCTCTACTCATTATTTTGGTATTATTAATTTTACTGCCTTTTATTTTTCAATCACAAATTAAAAATATGATTAAAGAGGTTGTTAATGACAATCTCAATGCGCATGTAGAGTTTAGTGATGTAAGTTTAAGCTTTATAAGAAGTTTTCCTCAAGCAAATGTTACAGTAAATGATTTGGTAATTACCAATTTTGAGCCCTTTAAGGATGAAACTTTTACAAGTATCAAAAATATATCTTTCACCATGTCTGTAAAAGAATTATTTAAAAATACAGATGTTGATCCTATCATTATTAATTCAATTTCAATAAACGAAGCCATCTTAAAATTAAAAACAGATGCTGAAGGACATGTAAATTACGATATCGCTAAAAAAGACGAGTCAAACCAAAAAACAAACCCTGAAAGCAATAAATTTTCTTTAGATATTAAAGAATATAGTATAAAAAACAGCGCCGTTTTTTATATCGATGACACATCCAGCATAACCGTAGATATTACTGAGCTAAATCATGAAGGAAAAGGTGTTTTCTCAACAGGGAAATCTGAACTTAACACAAAAAGTACAGCCCTATTTAGTATTACAATGGACAGCACTAAATATTTAAATAACAACCCTGTAAAGCTGGACGCGTTAATTGATTTAGATTTAGAGAATAATGTCTATACTTTTAAGGAAAATAGAGGCTACATTAACCAATTGCCTATAGAGTTTAATGGATTTGTAAAATTGCTGGAAAATGGACAACAAATTGATATTACTTTTGAAAATCCGGGCTCTTCATTTAAAGACTTTTTAGCAGTTATTCCAGAAACGTATTCAAAGAATATAGAAACTGTTGAAACCACTGGCGACTTTAAAGTTAAAGGAGTCATTAAAGGGATAAATTCTGATGAAACAATTCCAACGCTAGATATAAGGATTACTTCCAACAATGCATCATTTAAGTACCCAGATTTACCTAAACGTGTTGAAAACATTACAATTGACACCCAAATTAAAAATGATTCAGGTTACACTGAAGATACATATGTTGCTATTAATGCTTTAAACTTTAAGATTGACCAGGATGTATTTAAATCATCCGCAACATTAAAAAACTTGACAGGTAATATGCTAGTAAACGCGAAACTAGATGGCATCATTAATCTGGCAAATATTAAAAAAGTATACCCTGTCTCTTTAGAAAACGATCTTAGCGGAATTTTAAAAGCCAATGTAAATACGGCTTTTGATATGGATGCTATTGAAACAAGTAACTACGAACGGATTAAAAACAGCGGTTCTTTAAGTTTGAGTGGTTTTAATTTTTCATCGGAATCATTAACAAATCCAATTCAAATATCAGATGCTAAAATTACCTTCAACACTCAAAATGTAAGCTTAAATCAATTTGATGCTAAAACAGGGTCGAGTGATTTTAGTGCCACTGGAACGATACGAAATTTACTAGGGTTTTTATTAAGTAACAAAACACTTCAGGGTAATTTCAATCTAAATTCAAATCAATTTGCTGTTGGAGATTTCATGTCTAAAGAACAACCTGAAATCGAAAAAAAGGAAACTACTTCAACCGATGTATTTAAAATTCCTGCTTTTTTAGATTGCACTATAAATGCTCAAGCTAACACTGTTTTATATGATAATTTAAAGCTTAAAAATGTAAACGGCACTTTGATTATTAAAGATGAACAAGTCATTTTACAGAATTTAACGTCTAGTCTTTTTGATGGCCAACTGGCCTTAACAGGATTAGTTTCAACAAAAACAGAAACCCCTACTTTTAATATGGATTTAGGTATTAAAAGTTTTGATATAGCACAATCGTTTCAAGGATTTGAATTATTCCAGAATTTGGCACCAATTGCTAAAGCCATACAAGGAAAACTAAATACCGACATTAATTTAAAAGGAAGCTTAAGTAGCGATTTTTCGCCTAATTTAAATTCACTATCTGGTAATGCTTTTGCTGAAGTATTATCTTCTACTATAAATCCTTCAAATGCCGAAATATTAAATTTACTTGGGAATTCTCTAAATTTTATTGATTTTAAAAAATTAAATTTAAATGATATAAAAACTAAATTTGAATTTAGTGATGGAAAAGTTAATGTAAAACCATTTCGTATTAAATATCAAGATATCGACATTGAAGTAGCCGGATCGCATAACTTTGACCAAACCATGTCGTATAATGCCGTTTTCAATGTACCAGCAAAATATTTAGGAAGCGATATAAATAAGCTGATAGGGAAAATAGATGAAAACTCAAAAAACACTATTTCTGTTCCAGTAACAGCAAACATCACCGGCACTTATCTTAAACCAAGCCTCAAAACAGATTTAACAAGTGCTGTTTCAAATCTTACAAATCAATTGGTTGAAATAGAGAAACAAAAACTTATGAACCAAGGTAAAAAGGAAGCAAACACTTTGCTTGAAGGGCTTTTAAGCGGTAATTCAAAAACTCCTGAAAAAAACTCAACAGAATCAAAAACAACACAAACAGATACAACAAAAACAACAACAGGAAGTACAGTTCAAAAAGAGATTAAAAATGTCTTAGGGGGTTTATTAGGAGGTAAGAAAAAGAAAAAAGATTCCGTTAATTAAACTTTTTCTGTTCAATTTTGAACCTATTAATAATAAATTGTTGCAATTATTAGGTTTTCTCATTTAAAAAGTTAAGTTGTAGATATAACAATAACTTAAAAATAATATATGAGGCAATTAAAAATTACGAAACAAGTTACCAACAGAGAATCAAAATCACTTGACAAATATCTTCAAGATATTAGTAAAATTCAATTAATAACAGCTGACGAAGAAGTAGAGTTAGCACAACGAATTCGAGCAGGAGATCAAGTAGCTTTAGATAAACTCACAACTGCTAACTTACGTTTTGTAGTTTCAGTCTCAAAACAATACCAAAATCAAGGATTAACATTACCCGATTTAATAAACGAAGGTAATGCCGGTTTAGTTAAAGCAGCAAAACGGTTTGATGAAACTAGGGGCTTTAAGTTTATATCTTATGCCGTTTGGTGGATAAGACAATCTATTCTTCAAGCCTTAGCAGAACAATCTCGAATTGTTAGACTACCGCTAAATAAAATAGGGTCTATTAATAAAATAAATAAAGCGTATTCGTTTTTAGAACAAACGCATCAAAGACCGCCTAGCGCACAAGAAATTGCTCACAATTTGGATCTAACTGTAAGCGAGGTAAAACAATCGATGAAGATTTCAGGTAGACATGTTTCTATGGACGCCCCGTTTAAAGAAGGTGAAACTTCTACCCTTTATGACGTAGTACAGTCTGGTGAATCTCCAAGACCGGATGCAGATTTAATGAAGGCCTCATTAAATATTGAAGTTAATCGCGCTTTAGATATGCTATCGGACAAAGAAGCTCAGGTTTTACGTCATTATTATGGAATAAATGACAGGCCCGCAATGAGCCTTCAGGAAATTGGTGACTCCATTGGTTTAACCAGAGAGCGCGTAAGACAAATTAAAGAAAAAGGTGTTCGAAGATTACGCCACACCTCTAAAAGCAAAGTATTAAAAACTTATTTAGGGTAATCCTAATATTAAAAACTATAAAATAAAACAGATGCTAAAAATTATTATAAAAGAAGGCGAAAACATTGAACGTGCTTTAAAACGCTATAAAAGAAAACATAGAAATATAAAAGTTATGCAAAATTTAAGAGACGCTCAGTTTTTCACAAAACCGTCTGTTAAAAGACGTAGAGAAATTCAAAAAGCACAATACATACAAAATATTAGAGATCAAGAAGATATTTAAAATTGCTATAAGTTTAA
>JAHEDS010000178.1 GCA_024641135.1 Flavobacteriales bacterium | reverse complement strand
ATTAATGATGATGACGGTGATGGTATTGTTAATTTGTTCGATACCGATGATGTAAATTACGGCTCACCACGCGACTTAAATAGAAAATTACAACTTTACTTTGACGGTAGAAATGATTATGCTGAAGATTTGAACATATTCAACAACTGGCCTGAAGCAACCCTTATGGCATGGATTAAAATTGACCCATCTGCTAGTGGCGTTCAAATAATTAGTGGTCAAAACAATTTTTATATTCAACTTAATAGTGATAAAAGTATATCGGCAATTGCTAACGGTAATACTATTTCAAATGGTGTTGCTTTAAATACGAACCAATGGATACATGTTGCTGCCACTTATAAATGCGATTGTTCAAGTGGAGATTTTAAGCTTTATATTAATGGGGCATTAGTTTCTAATGCTGTTACTTCGGGGTATTTAAATACAGATGCATCTAAATTTACAATTGGTAAGGCTTCAGGTCTTAATAGTAATTATTTTAAGGGCTATATAGATGAATTAAAAATTTTTAATAAGTCTTTGTCTGCCAACGAACTTCAAAAAATGGTTTATCAAGAAATTGAAAATAATTCTGGAATAGCAAGAGGAGTGATAATTCCACAAAATATTACAGATTTTGTAAATAAAACCACTATAACACCGCTAAGCTGGTCTTCTTTAGTTAGATATTTTAAAATGGATACTTATAAAGATGATATTATTGATGATTTAAGTACAACTAGTGTTGATGTAGGATCAGGTGCAAAAATATATAATACAAAAATTATAAATCCACAAACAGCACCTCTCCCATTCGTTACGCAGCAAAGTGGTAGTTTACCTTTAGCTTTAGATATTTCTGCTAATGGCATTAATGGCAACGATGCAATTACTTATGATTGGTCCATTATTAAAATAGTACACAACAATGTGAATTTTAATGGTCGCCAGAAACATTTAGGATTATTTATTAACGAGCTAGATACAAGTTCTAATCCAATTACATTTACCGTTAACAATGATTCCGAACTTAATGTAAGTTGGTATTTAAAACTAGATGGAAAAATTGATTTAGAAGGAGAATCACAATTAGTTCAGGGAGAAGAAAGTTACTTAGACCCAACAAGTAAAGGTAAGCTGGAAAAAGATCAGCAAGGAACTGCAAATAAGTATAATTATAATTATTGGAGTTCGCCTGTAGGTGAAATAAATTCAATTACTAACAATAAACCATTTAACTTATTAAATAATGTCCTTGACGGATCGGCTTCTAATAATCCTAAAACAATAAATTGGGCAGCTAGCGGATACGATGGATCGGCAGCGACAAGTCCTATAAAAATTTCTGAATATTGGATTTGGTCTTATGAAAATAGCACATCAAACACCTATGCAAATTGGAAAAAACAATATAAATCTTCACCCATTAAAGCAGGTTTAGGCTATACCATGAAAGGCAGCGGGTCTAGTAAATCAAATCAGAACTACACCTTTAGAGGCAAGCCTAACAATAGCTCAATTGTTGCCAGCATAACTCTTGGAAATGATGCTTTAATTGGAAACCCTTATCCGTCTGCAATTGATGCCAGAGAATTTATTAAAGATAATATACCAAACTTTAATCAAGATCCTATTACCGGTGAAGTTACAGCTACAGCTGCCAATCCAAATACTACAGGAAGTATTGATGGTACGCTGTATTTCTGGATTCATTATGATACAAACAATACCCATGTCTTAAGAGATTATCAAGGTGGATATGCCATTTATACACTAAGTGGAGGTGTTGCACCCGTAACTTCACCTTTAACAACAACAGATGGGTATGGAATTAGTGGATTAGGAAATTCTTTTTTAAGACCTGCCGATTTTATACCTGTATCACAAGGATTTTTTGTGCATTCGGCTGATGCGTATAAATTAACAAACCAACTTAAATTTGAAAATAGCCAAAGAATATTTAAAACAGAACAGGACCCAAATAATTCTCAGTTTTTAAAAACAGGAAACTCTAAAAATCAAAAAGGGAATGCGGATATGGCTACTGATGAAGCACCTATTCAACGCCTTAGGTTACAATTTAAAACACCCGAAGGAGCCAGAAGACATTTATTACTAGCTTTTACACCAAATAATGAAGCGTCTGATGGGTTTGATTATGGGTATGACGCAAAAGTTTTTGACAACCTTCCAAATGATATGTTATTTATGATTAATAATGAAAAATATGTGATTCAAGGAGTTGGTAGTTTTGATGATACTAAGCAATATCCTTTCGGTATATTTTCAAAAACGGGAGGAGAAATTGAAATCTCTGTTTCAGAATTAGAAAATTTAGATTCAAGCACAACAGTCTATATCTACGATAAATTATTAGAAACCTATACAAAAATTAGTGATACGGATTCTAAATATAAAATAACACTCGATGTCGGTAACTTTTTAAATAGATTCTATATTGCATTTAAAAAAAGTACCCAAACATTAAGTACAAACAAAACTAAAATGGACAGTCAAATTGAC
>JAHEDS010000090.1 GCA_024641135.1 Flavobacteriales bacterium | reverse complement strand
AGGTAGAGACAATCCCCCAATAACCACATGCATATCTTGCTCTTTTAGTAGTTGTAATAATTCTGTGTACAGTTTGGTGCCAATATGCTTACCAAAAGCCGTGTGTTTGATATAAACCGTCGATTCCACGGTATGTTTATAGGCGGGTTTAGTGCGCCAAACATTCGCATAAGCAAAGCCTAAGATCTCCTCATTTTCTTCAAAAACCAGATACGGAAAGCTGGAGGCTATCGCTGCTATCTTTTCTTCAAATTCCTTAACTGTAAAGGGAATCTGATCGAAAGTGACAATCGTATTTAAAACATAATAATTATAAATTTCAGCAATTTGAGCTGCGTCCTTAATTTGAACCTTTCTAATCATTTTTAACTATTTAAATCCAACCGTTTCTTTTTAATAAATTTTCGATGTGTGCATAATGATGGTTACTATGCCAGGCATAGAGACCAACCTGATGTTTTAATAAAATCTCCTTATTGGTTTCAGGATGAATAAAAGACCGATTCCATTCTGTTTCAGACAAACTTCTCAATAAATAAACAAGCTTGTGATGAACCGCTTTTAAATGCAAAATGGACATATTTATGGGTGCTGTTTTTGAATCTGATAAGTCAGCCCAAAGGCCTTCATCATATGCTTTTATGACTGGTGTATCCTCGGTTAAGGCCCATTTAAAACGGGTGTAACTATGGTGATGACTATCTGAAAGATGATGCACCACTTGTCGAATTGTCCAGCCTTGTGGTCTGTAAACAGTATCTAATTGAGCCTCATTTAAGTTGGTAACTAAAAACTCCAAACGTTCTGGAAATTGTTCTAAAATAGAAATCCAGTCCACTATTTGTCCTTGTGAAATTGTTTCGGGTGTTTTAAAAACACCAATGGGATATTGTAATGGATTTAAATCAGCTGTCATATAACAAATATAAGATTATGACAAATTAAATAATTAAATGCCTCTTTAATTTTTTACAAACATGAAGACTTGTTAAAAATCAATAGCTTTTAAGAATAATAAAAGTATTCATTCCAAATGGATTAATCTTTTTTACCCTTATTGTAGTTGTTTATATATTTCTTAGCGCGGTCATTTCCAGTGTTCAGTTCTAATGCTTTAGTATAGTTTTCAAAAGCCTGTAAACTATCCCCACTTCTTAAATAGGCATCGGCTAAACTATCATAAACATTATCACTTTCAGGATATAAAGCCCTGTTAATTTTAAAGATATTAATCGCTTCCTGATATTTTTTATCTCCTAAAAACTGATACCCTTTTCTATTAAAATCGACTTCATTTATAAAAGCACTTGTAGAATCTTGTTTTTGAATTTCTAAATACCCTATTAATGCCCGATCATACTCCTTATTTTTGAAGCACATACTTGGGGTTTTAAAAGAATCGGACACTTTTATATAATCATAAGAAATTTTACTTTCATTCTCCTCTAACACCACTGATAAATACCGTTTTTTAGTTTGAGGATGCTCTACAAAATGAAATTTCTTGTACATATCGGCAACAAAAAATGTTTGATCATCCAAAATGATTGGCTTAATTATTTCTTCTCCCTGCCATTTCAAAAACAATTTATTATTTTCAAAATAAACATCAATTACAACTTCTGGATTATATAAATAACGTCCTGTGTTTTTTTCTTTAAACTCCGCAGTATACTCTACATTTTTGGAGCAGCCAATAACAATTATTATAAGGAAGAAAGAGAAGAAAATTGTTTTCATTTTTAACTGATAAATAGTTAGAATTTAAGATACAAAAAAAGCGTCTCATAATTATGAGACGCTTTTTTTATTTTTTGTTACTATATCTTAACCCAAAAGTGTTAAGCAGTAATCAATTGAGTCTATTTTATAGCCATTAACTCCACATCGAAAATTAATGTAGCATCCGGAGGAATTACGCCACCGGCACCACGGCTACCATACCCTAAAGTACTTGGAATAACTAATCGTGCTTTATCGCCTACCTGCAATAACATGATACCTTCATCCCATCCAGCAATTACTTGACCTACACCTACCTGAAAATCAATAGGTTCATTGCGTTTATAAGAAGAATCGAATACAGTACCATCGACCAATTGCCCTTTATAATGCACTGAAACCATATTTCCTTTTTCAGCCTGTTTACCTGTTCCTTTTTGAATGATCTGGTAACGCAATCCACTCTTAGTTTCCTTAAAACCTTTTGCTATTTTATCTAATTCTGCTTTAGCCGCATTAGCCGCTTCGGCGATACGTTTTTCTCTTGAACCTTCGAATGTTCTAAAAGCCTCCACCGAATTATATGCTTCAGCTTCTGCTCCAGCACGGATAATTTCTATACTTTCAATTTTATCACCTTGAACAATAGCGTCTACAATATCTTGTCCTTCAACAACTTTACCAAAAACCGTATGATTATTATCTAGCCAAGGCGTCGCTACATGGGTGATAAAAAACTGACTTCCATTAGTTCCTGGGCCTGCATTGGCCATAGATAGTACTCCTGGTCCATCGTGTTTTAAATCTACATGAAATTCATCATCAAACTGATATCCCGGGTTTCCAGAACCTGTTCCCTGAGGACATCCACCCTGAATCATAAAATCTGGAATAACTCTGTGAAATTTTAAACCTGCATAATAAGGTGTGCCTTGTGGCTTTACCGAATTTTCTAAATTCCCTTCTGCTAAAGACACAAAATTACCAACAGTACCTGGTGTTTTTTTGTATTCTAAAGCAACTAAGATATCTCCTTTATTAGTTTTAAATTTTGCGTATAAACCGTCTTGCATCTTTCTTTATTTTAATTGAAGTTGCAAAGATAGAAAACAATGTTGGAAGTAAGAAAGTTAAAGAGAGAAGTTCCTGTTTTAATTTGCAACCTCACTAATAAATTTGATACGATACAGACGTAACTCTTCATCGTCGTAGTCTCCATCAAATTCTTTGATGGCCGTATCAATATTATCGGTTTTAGATTCCATGAAATAATCGTGAATTTCTTCCTGCTGATCTTCATCTAAAATATCATCAATCCAGTAGTTAATATTTAATTTAGTTCCCGAATAAACAATGGCCTCCATTTCTTTTATGAAATCTTTCATAGACATGCCTTTAGAAGACGCAATATCATCAAGCGGTAATTTTCTGTCTATATTCTGAATAATATATAGTTTAATAGCCGAATTACTTCCTGTTGATTTGACAACTAAATCATCTGGGCGGATAATATCATGCTCTTCAACATAATTAGATATTAATACAATAAAATCTTTACCATATTTCTTTGCTTTACCATCGCCAACCCCATGAACATTGGCTAATTCTGTCATAGTCATAGGATATTTTAAGGCCATATCTTCCAATGAAGGGTCTTGAAAAACCACAAATGGAGGCACTCCTAATTTTTTGGCATTAATTCGGCGTAAATCTTTTAGCATTCCCATTAATACCTCATCTGCTGAGGCACCTCCCCCCTTAGTAGAGGTAATAACATTGGCTTCATTTTGATCACTATCATACACATGATCCTCAGACATCATAAACGATTTTGGCTTTGAAATAAAATCGATACCCGATTTATTTAGCTTAATAACACCATAGGATTCTATATCTTTTCTTAAGTATTCGGCGACTAAAGCCTGTCTAAGCAAGGCCATCCAATATTTATTATCGCGATGACTTCCTTTTCCAAAATAATCCTGTTCATCTGTTTTATGCGATTTTATTAAAGCATTTTCTTTACCTGTAATCACATTTACCAAATCCTTTGATTTATATTTTTCATTGGTATCTTGTATGGTTTCCAGAAGAAGTTTTACTTCATCTTTAGCTTCAACCTGTTTTTTTGGAAAACGAACATTATCGTCCATATCCCCGCCTTCGCCAGTTTCATTATCAAATTCTTCTCCAAAATAATGAAGAATAAATTTCCTTCTTGAAATGGACGTTTCTGCAAACGCCACCACTTCTTGTAATAAAGCATGTCCAATTTCCTGTTCAGCAACAGGCTTGCCCGACATAAACTTTTCTAATTTTTCAATGTCTTTATAAGAATAAAAAGCCAAACAATGTCCTTCACCTCCATCACGACCTGCTCTTCCTGTTTCCTGATAATAACTTTCAATACTTTTAGGAATATCGTGATGTATTACAAACCGAACGTCTGGTTTATCAATCCCCATCCCAAAAGCAATAGTAGCCACCACAACATCTACATCTTCCATAAGAAATTTATCCTGGTGACTGGTGCGGGTTTTAGCATCTAACCCGGCATGATAAGGTACCGCTTTAATACCATTAACCTGAAGCACTTGAGCAAGTTCCTCCACGCGTTTTCTGCTTAAACAATAAACAATGCCAGACTTACCACTATTCTGCTTAATAAAACGAATAATATCAGCATCAACTGTTTTTTGTTTTGATCTTACCTCATAATACAAATTAGGTCTGTTAAAAGAGGCCTTAAAAGTTTTGGCGCCAACTATACCTAAATTCTTAATAACATCCTCCTGCACTTTTGGAGTAGCCGTTGCTGTTAAAGCAATAATTGGAATGTTATCTCCAATACGTGAGATAATATGTCTTAAATTTCTATACTCAGGTCTAAAATCATGGCCCCATTCACTAATACAATGCGCTTCGTCAATGGCCATAAAAGACACTTTTACAGAACGCAGAAATTCAACATTTTCCTCTTTAGTAAGCGACTCAGGAGCCACATATAATAATTTGGTAACCCCATTAACAATGTCTTCTTTAACGCCTTTTATTTCTGTTTTGTTTAATGATGAATTAAGCACATGCGCAACCCCTTCTTCATTTGAAATCCCTCTAATAGCATCCACCTGATTCTTCATTAAAGCGATTAAAGGAGATACTACTATAGCTGTACCTTCTTGCATTAATGCCGGCAATTGATAACAAAGCGACTTACCGCCTCCTGTAGGCATAATTACAAAGGTGTTTTTTTGACCAAGAATACTCTCAACTACACCTTCCTGTAGTCCCATAAACTTGTTAAAACCAAAAAACTTTTTTAGCGCTAAATGCAAGTCACTATTTGTTGTTGACATGAACTTTTATTAAAAATTAAATTTCACAAATAAAAAACACCCTGATCATTCAAATCCTAGCAATTAATTTAGTAGTGAATTTAGAGAACCCTCTTTTTTTTCGTTAGTTTTGTAATCGAAATTAAAATTAAAAACTAATTTTAATCTGACCAACATTAAAGATAGTAAAATCTTTAAAAGCATCTATTAAAAAAAAAATAAATTTTGAGTACTAATAAGGCTATTATACATACGGCTAAACAGACAATAGAATTAGAAAGCCGAGCAATTTTACATTTATCAGATTTAGTTAATGATGATTTTGCAAACGCAGTAAATGTTATTCATAATTCAAAAGGAAGAGTAATTATAACGGGTATTGGAAAAAGTGCCATTATAGCTAACAAAATTGTGGCAACCTTGAATTCAACTGGTACACCTGCCATTTTTATGCATGCAGCCGATGCCATTCATGGGGATTTAGGATTAATTCTTAAAAACGATGTCGTTATTTTTATTTCAAAAAGTGGTAATACCCCGGAAATAAAAGTGCTGGTACCATTTATTAAGAGTGCAAAAAATAAAATGATCGCCATTACGGGCAATAAAGACTCTTTTTTAGGACAGCAGGTAGATTATGTTTTGAATGCCTATGTTGAGAAAGAAGCTTGTCCAAATAATTTAGCTCCAACTACCAGTACCACCGCCCAATTAGTCCTTGGAGATGCTTTGGCAGTTTGCTTATTGGAATTGCAAGGATTTTCCAGTAAAGATTTTGCGAAATATCATCCTGGCGGGGCTTTAGGAAAAAAATTATATTTACGAGTAGAGGATTTATCATCAGTTAATCAAAAGCCAAGTGTTTCATTAAATACGTCTGTTAAAGACGTTATTATTGAAATTTCAAAAAAAATGCTTGGGGTAACGGCTGTATTGGAAAACGATACTATAGTTGGAATTATAACCGATGGAGATTTACGTAGAATGTTAAGTAAAGTGGATAATATTTCTACATTAACTGCTAAAGATATTATGAGTAAAAACCCAAAACGTATTCATGCCGATGCCATGGCAATAGATGCCAAGGATGTCATGGAATCTCATGGTATTTCTCAGCTTCTTGTTGAAGAAAATGGTAAATATGCCGGGGTGGTTCATATTCATGATTTAATAAAAGAAGGTATTATATAATGGCGAAAAAAAATATAAATGAGATGTCTTTTTTAGATCATCTCGAAGATTTAAGATGGCATTTAATTAAATCTGTCACGGCTATTATAATAGCGGCTACAGGTGCTTTTTTGGCGAAAGGTTTTATTTTTGATGTATTAATTTTCGGACCATCAAAGGCTAGCTTTATTACCTACCAATTATTGTGCAAAGCCTCACAGTATATAGGTATGGAAAGTTTTTGTTTTACAGAACTTCCTTTTAGAATTCAAAGCCGTACGATGTCTGGGCAGTTTTCAGCACATATTTGGACAGCGATCACTGCAGGTTTCGTCATAGCGTTTCCTTATGTTGTTTATCAGCTATGGAAATTTATTAGTCCCGGATTACACCAAAACGAAAGGAAACACTCTCGAGGATTTATTATTATATCTTCATTTTTGTTTTTCCTTGGGGTCTTATTCGGATATTATGTCATTTGTCCCTTGTCTATTAATTTTTTAGGCACCTATCAGGTAAGTAATGAAGTTCATAACGATTTTGATTTAAGCAGTTACATTGGTCTGATCAGATCTTCCGTTTTAGCTTCTGGTTTGGTATTTGAATTACCAATAATTATCTATTTTCTAACTAAAGTAGGCTTGGTAACACCTGCATTTCTTATTAAATACAGAAAATATGCATTAGTCATTGTTTTAATTATTTCAGCTATTATTACACCACCAGATATAGCCAGTCAGGTTATTGTTGCTATTCCAATACTAATCTTATATCAGGTAAGTATCTTAATTTCAAGAATAGTTATTAGAAATCAAAAACGAAAAGAAAAAAAACATGTCTGATATAGTTGCTGAATTTAATGAGTATCGTTCCAAAATGAACGATAAAATCTTGTCTGATAACAATAAAATTATCAAACGAATTTTTAATCTGGATACCAACGCCTATGCAGAAGGTGCCTTAGATATTAAGACAAAAGAACTTTTAGGTTTAGTGGCATCGGCCGTATTACGTTGCGACGATTGTATTAAATATCATTTGGAGACCAGTTATAAATTAGGATTAACCAAAGAGCAGGTAGTTGAAGCTTTGAGTATTGCTACATTAGTTGGTGGCACCATTGTTATTCCACATTTGCGTCGTGCTTATGAATTCTGGGATGCCTTAGAACAACAAGAATAAACCAATATAAATTCCTTACAGTTATAATAGTGAATATGATTTTACTATTTTTAGCGTTCATTAATTAGTATATGATTTTAAGAGCCGAAAATTTAATGAAGTCCTACAGCGGACGAAAAGTTGTAAAAGATGTTTCTCTTGAGGTAAACCAAGGCGAGATCGTTGGTTTACTAGGGCCGAATGGTGCCGGAAAAACTACTTGCTTTTATATGATTGTAGGGTTAATAAAACCTAATGGTGGTAAAATTTTTCTTGACAATACAGAAATCACAAAATTCCCTATGTATAGAAGGGCTCAAAACGGTATTGGATATCTAGCTCAGGAAGCTTCTGTTTTTAGAAAACTAAGTATTGAAGACAATATTTTAAGTGTACTGCAATTAACTAAATTAAGTAAGAAAGAGCAGCATGATAAAATGGAATCTTTAATCGAAGAATTTGGTTTGGGACACATCCGCAAAAATCGAGGTGACTTATTATCAGGGGGTGAACGAAGACGAACTGAAATTGCGCGCGCTTTGGCAACTGACCCTAGTTTTATCTTATTAGATGAACCCTTTGCTGGTGTTGACCCCGTTGCTGTTGAAGATATTCAGAGGATTGTAGCTCATTTAACTAAAAAAAATATTGGTATTTTAATTACCGACCATAATGTTCAGGAAACATTAGCAATTACAGATCGTACCTATTTAATGTTTGAAGGCAGTATTTTAAAAGCAGGGGTACCTGAAGAACTTGCCGACGACGAAATGGTAAGAAAAGTATACCTAGGCCAAAATTTTGAATTGCGTAAAAAGAAAATCAGAGATTAAATTAATTTTTAATCATTCTTAAAATCTTTTTTGAAACTGCAACAAGTAAAAAGGCTAAAAACCCTGCAGCTAACCCTACCATAGCATCTCTAATAAATGCTGGGATAGTTTCCAAAAAATGATGTAACGGTTCAATATTATGCGTAAAAATGCCGCCTGCAACTAAAATAAGTGCAATTGTACCTATAACTGATAAACTTTTTATAACTATTGGTAAGGCTTGAACCAATGTTTTTCCAATAGCAAAAGCACTCCCTTTATTATTATTACTTTTTTTAATAAGTCTATACCCTAAATCATCCATCCTCACTATCAGTGCTACAATACCATAAACACCAATGGTTGCTAAAATAGCCACTATAGAAACCACTAATATTTGAAATAAAATAGGTTTCCCTAACACCGTACCTAAGGCAATGATGACAATTTCAACAGATAATATAAAATCAGTAAAAACGGCTGATTTTATTTTCTTCTTTTCAACTAACAATACGTCGTCCGCTGGAAGATTACCCAAATCCACTTCCTCTTTTGAATGGTTATGGGGCACAAAAAAATCAACAATTTTCTCAACCCCTTCATAAGCTA
>JAHEDS010000177.1 GCA_024641135.1 Flavobacteriales bacterium | reverse complement strand
AAAACGTTTCACCAGCATTTAAATAAAAAGCACTTGAATGTCTTCCCCAAGCTTGATTTAATAATAGATTTGTTCGAGTTGCTTTATCAATTAAAATACGTAAACCAATACCAAATGCTGGCTGAACTGCATCAAAAAGTTTAACATTTTCATCTTTATTACTTGCTGAAGTGAAGTTAGCAAATAAAGTGCCACTGATTAACTGATTACAGGTTATTGGAAATCGGTACTCAGTTTCAAAATAGGCTAAATTCTGACCTCTAAATAAACCTTGGACATACCCTCTTCCACCTCTACTGGTTTTATCCCAACCTACTGCAGGTAAATTAAGATAGGGTAATTGACCATTCATTAAAAATTGCCCATAAGTCCAGAAGGCTAAAACATGTTGTACGTTAGTTTTGCTTAATGGAACATAATATTTAAACTCAGCAAAAGCCGTAGAACTCCACTCTTGGTTGTTCCAGATTACAGGATTGCCTCTTAAATTAATATTGCCATACCAACCATGATTTGCATTTACTTGATTGTCCCTTGAGTCAAAAACAAAATTAAGGCTCAAACCATTGATAAAATATTCGTTTGTGCTAAATCCATGCTTTGTATTATATGTATAATGATTCGTTAATACATTATTTTCAACATCTAGATTTTGATCAATAATGTTGGCATAGCCATCCAAATGAATACCTCCGCCAATATAGAAATCACTTACAATGTTATAAGATATTGTTTGATGAAATTTAAAGTAATCATACTTCATAGGTTCTGCCAACGATTCTAATTTAAAATCAGAATCACTATGCTTTGGAATGATATCAGAACCCAAACCATAATTGTCTTGGGAAAACACATAATATCTCCAATCTCCGCTAAAATAAAATTTGTTGTGTTTTATTAATAAATTGTTTTTAACGTTAATGAGCAATTGTTTGTTTGTTGTATAAGTTGCTCCAAGATTGAAAGATGAATATTTGTCGGTTTCTTGTTTTCCTTTAAACGTGTATTGAGTAACAGCACCATACATAAAGCCTGTAGCTGGTGAGGATCCAATAACTGGAATTACTAAAAAGAAACTATTTTTAGCTGGTTTTGTTTTTAAAGTAAGTAGTGAGTCTTTCTTTTTAAAAAGTTCTGGTAAAGATTTCACAGGACATTCAGAGATAGAGTCACTTATAGATTGTGAAAACATACTCATTGAAACAAATAAAAAAAATAGAATGAACGTTCTATTTAAATAAGAAGATGCAGAATATTTTTTTTTGATCATGAATATATTGTAATTATCCTAATTTAATATGTATAATTATGAAATCTGTAAGAGAGCTTATATTTAATTAAGAAATTATTTTAAGTCTGATTGTATTATAAGTAAACACCTTGATTTGTTTACTATTCAAAGATATAAAAACATTGTATGAAATAAGAAAAAATCAAAAAACTCGCAACTTTCTATTTTATAGATTGTTACGAGTTTTAAAGGTGGTGCCTCCAGGAATCGAACCAGGGACACAAGGATTTTCAGTCCTTTGCTCTACCAACTGAGCTAAGGCACCAGTAGCTTGATTGCGGGTGCAAATATAGGTTCATTTTTAATATTCACAAAAAGAAACCAAAAAAATAATTAGATATTGTATAATTTATTTGGTTAACTGTATAACAACATGAAACTGTTATTTTTAGGTTAAACGAGATAGCATTATTCTATATCATTTTGTAAGTTTGCGCCTTAAATACCGTCATGAATTTAATTGTAGATGTAGGGAATTCTTTTGTGAAGTTTGCTGTTTTTCAAAATGGTAAATTAATACATAAAATTGTTTCGGAATTATCACATTTTAATGATACCTATAAAAACATTAAAGATGAATTTTCGGATATTGAAAAAGTTATCATCTCGTCTGTTGGAAAACTTGAGTTGTCACAGATCGAAATTATTAAAAAACAGGACAATGTTTTGGTTTTAGATTCAGAAGCTAAACTTCCTTTTGAAAATTTATATAAAACACCAAAAACTTTAGGAGTAGATAGGATTGCATTGGTAAGTGCGGCAGTGCGTCAATTTCCAAATAAAAACGTTTTGATTATTGATGTAGGGACTTGTATAACTTATGATTTTATAACTTCTAAAAAACAATATCTTGGAGGCGCAATTTCACCGGGAATTAGATTGCGCTATCATTCATTACATAATTTAACTGCCAATCTACCGTTATTGGATTCTGAAATACCTAAAAATATAATTGGTCAAAGTACATCAGAAGCCATTCATTCGGGGGTAATTAATGGGGTTTTAAAGGAAATTGAAGGCGTAATTGACGAATATCAAAAAAAATATTCAGATTTAACAGTTATTTTAACAGGTGGAGACACCAATTTCTTGTCAAACCAATTAAAAAATAGCATATTTGCCAACTCAAATTTTCTTTTAGAGGGTTTGAACTTTATTTTAGAATTCAATACAGACTAATGATAAAAAAACTTGTAATAGTTTTAATAGCTCTTTCAGCTTTTCAGATAAATGC
>JAHEDS010000176.1 GCA_024641135.1 Flavobacteriales bacterium | reverse complement strand
AAATGATACAGAAAGATCATTTAACAAAAGAATTGGTAAAAGAATTTAATTATGCCATTATGCCAGATCAAAGCCTAGATGAACATGAAGCAAGGGCTGTTTTGGAATATTTTAGAACACTTAATTAGTTGCTAGACAGTTTTAATATCTATTAATTATTCAATAGTATTGAATAATCTTTACTATAATGCTCACAAGATATATCCCAATATTTGTAATTCTTTCGTTATTGGCTGAAGTATTGGGAACTGTTGGAGGTTTTGGGTCCTCAGTTTTTTTTGTGCCTATTGCTAACTTTTTCTTCGACTTTCAATCGGTTTTGGGCATTACCGCTCTATTTCACCTTTCCAGTAATGTTACTAAAATTGCTTTTTTCAAAAAAGGGATAGATAAAAGACTTATTCTATATTTAGGCATTCCAGCTGTTATTTTCGTTTCTATTGGCGCTTATTTCAGTAAATATTTTAATCCCATGATCCTAACTTATATTTTGGGATTATTCTTGATCGTTACAAGCTTATTGTTCTTAATCTTTAAAAAATTGATAGTAATACCAAATTCCGTTAATGCTATTCTTGGAGGTACATTATCAGGTTTTAGTGCTGGTCTTTTGGGAACTGGAGGAGCTATAAGAGGGATTACAATGGCAGCGTTTAAATTGGATAAAAACAAGTTTATTGCTACCTCGGCAGTAATCGATTTAGGTGTTGATTTTAGCAGGACCATTATTTACTACTTAAATGGATATATGCACAAACACGATTTTTATATTATCCCAATTTTGATTGTGGTAAGTATTATTGGAACTTGGATTGGGAAAAAGATACTGAACACCATTTCACAAGATCATTTTAGAAATTTTGTTCTAGTTTTGATATTGTTAATCGGAATTTTGAGTGTTGTTTTTAATAAATAAAAACCCCAGAACATTATTTAATAAACATCCTGGGAATTTTCAGCTATTAATACAAAGGGAAATTATTCGGTAAATCGATTTTCAAGTTTAATTGCTTCCGGAAAAAGAATGTTGTTTTCCAAATGAATGTGAAGATGCAAATCTTTCTCAAATTCTTCTAACATGGCATAGGTAACTTGATATGTGTTACAACCATCTTCAGGTGCTGTATAATTGTTGGTTAATTTTGCAATTTGTCTAAATCGCTCACCTTCATTATCATGTTCTTCCATCATCATGGCAACTGGATTGTTTACGCTTCCAAATTGAGGTGCTTCAATGACTTGGTCATTAAGTTTGGCTTTTACCATTTTTTTGATAAAGGGGAAGAGAATGAGTTCTTCTTTTTTCATGTGTGATGCAAGCTGTGTTGCACAACCTTTAAACAGCATGTTTATTTGGAATAATTCGAGATGGCGTTCTCCATGTACATTGCATAGTTTGTCTAAAAACTGAAGCAATACAGGAATTTTTTCCTCAACATACCTATGGTGTTTTTTTTCAATATAATCTACCAATAAATCTAATGGCCAAGATTTATAATCGATAGTTTGATTGGTTTTTAGAAGTTTGACTTCTAAAAGTTTTTCAAGTAATTCGTTACTGTTAATGTTGTTTTTTAGGCAAACATCCTCAATAGTTCTATTGCCTTTGCAACAAAAATCGATACCATAGTTACTAAAAATTGCAGCTGTTCTAAAATCTTCAGCCACAAATTGACCGATCTGTTTTTGGGTGTCTTTTACTAATGTGTCCATATTTAATAATATATCGGATAAAAATATCCTAATTAAATTCAATTTTTTTTAAACTTTCAAAAATGAAGCACCAGATTTAATGTCTAAGGCCAGTTCTTCAAGGTTAGTATTTTCGAGCATGTACTTAAGGTTATCACGAATGGATTTAAACTTTTCGTGTACAGGGCAGGGGTGCTCTTCACTACAATTGTTTAATCCTAAACCGCATCCGTTATAAATATTGTCGCCATCAATGGCATTCACAATTTGAGAGAGTTTAATTGAAGCCAATTCTTCTTTACGGATTTCGAACCCACCGTAAGCTCCTTTAATCGAATTAATAATATTGTGCCTTACCAAATCCTGTAATATTTTTGCTGTAAAGGCTTGAGGTGAATCAATTTCTTTAGCAATTTCTTTTGGACTAACAAGTTTTCCTTTATAGGAATTGATTGCTATAAAAATAGAAGCTTTAATACCGTATTCACACGCTTTTGAAAACATATTATTGATATAATATCAATACAAAGATAATTAAATTATATTAATTAGGATAAAAATATCCTAATTAATTTTATAGAATATATTGTGCTTGTTTTGTCCTTATTGTTCTATTAAATGAATAATAGAAATACCAAAGTGTGGCAAAGAATATTGTAATTGTTTTATGTTAATATTTTAATGGCAATCCATGGTTCCTGTAGCCATGTCAACTATTGGAGCAGGAGATAGGTATGGAATTCCTAAGCCCAAACCACGTAAAATGAATAACACTCCTATAATTACCACAAAAACTGGTATAGCTTTTTGGATATTTTGTTTCACTTTGGAGTTTAAA
>JAHEDS010000175.1 GCA_024641135.1 Flavobacteriales bacterium | reverse complement strand
GCATTGTAGGTCTCAGCAAACAAATTTTCTTTGGCTTGGATTTCTTTTTTGATTTGCTCTTTATCTACCACAACAGTTGTTGTTTCTTCTTTTTTTGTATTACAAGCACTCACAGTTATTATAAAACATGATAATAAAAACCCTCTTAAAAATATATTTTTCATAATTATATGATTTGTTATTAGATATAAAAATACTATAAAAATTAAATCATTCGGGTTTTTACAGATTAAATTTTACTTTATTACTTTAGCTAATATTTTTATATCACTGAAGCCTTTTAAATTTCTAAGACACACAATATACTCTTAAACAAAAGGGATTAATTTTATTAAAAATTAATCCCTTTAAATTTTATCTATAAAAGTGACTACTTAATTGTATAGCCTTTTGCTTCCATACAGACAGAAAATGCTTTTTTATAATCATCAGCATACTGTTTTTGAGCAGCTGCAGCAGCTTGATTGGCTTGTTGCTGTTGTTGTCGATCTCCAACTTTTTTGGCTCTTCGTCCTGATAAACCACCTATAATAGCGCCATAGGCAGCACCTTTTCCCAAATCTCCAGATATAGAACCAATAGCAGCTCCTGCTGCTGCACCTTTAGCGGCACCAACAACAGTAGAGCCATCGGCAGATTTATCTACTTGAGCAGCTTGAACTTGAGTTGGATTTAAGGGGTCATATCCCGTTTGTTGTTTTGCCCAATTAAAGCAAGCCATCTCATCGGCATCTTGAGCTGCTGCATCTTTGCCGTTTGGAGGGAAAGCATAAAGCCCTAAACTTTGAGCAATGGTTGGTGATGTCTGTGCAAAAGATTTAGTCGTAAAAGTTGAAAATAATAGAATGGCAAATATTTGAATTGCTGTTTTTGTTTTCATAAGAATAATATTTTAAAGATCATCAGGGTTAATAAATACATAGCCTAACTGTCTTAAGGCATCAGCTTCATTGTAGAATGTAAAGCTTTTTACAATTTTGTCATTTTCAATTTGGTAAATGGTATTGGCCCAAATAGTAACAGAGCCTAGGCCATTTTTATAAGTTATGGTTAACTCTGCCCAATTTGAAACCCACTCTCCTTGATTATCACCGTCAGTAATTTGAAAAGCTGCGTTTCTGGATTTGTTATACGTAATATTTTCGTACAAATTGGTAATGTTCTCTTTCCAGTTTGCAAGGGCAGCTGGTTTATGAATAGAATCCCCATAAGAAGGACCAAGACCAAGATAATTGTCATCTAATGCAGAAGAAAAACCTTCAAAATCTTTGGATTGAACGGCTTGAACGTATTTTTCAATCAAAGCTATATTTTTAGCTGAATTGTCTGCTTTCCCACAACTTGTAAAAAAAGTTATAAGAAATAGTATAATTATATATCTCATGTTTAATAAAATAAAATTAGAAAATTATTTTTTTTAGTTTAAGCAAATATAATGGATTTAATTTTTTTTGTAAACCTTATAGGTGTTATATAGATGTTAATCAAATTTATAACCAAAACCACTTGTGAATATATAATCCAGCTGTGCACCTGAAATAGCGGGTTGATTATCATAATTTAAGGTAAATGCTGTTTTAATATAAAAATCCCATGGCAAGTCGTATTTTATGGTAATATCGTAATCGGTACGAACCCTGCCTTTTTCAGAAAGACTTGCATAAAATTTTACACTTGTATTAAGATTAAAATCCTTAAAATCGTACATGTTAAAACTAGAGCCTAAAAAAGCTTCTGAAGACGTCTTATTTAATGTAGTATCTTCATAATTTTCAATGTTATAAGTAGCCCCAACCGTTACGCCCAAATAAAGTTTATTGGTGCTTTTTACAAATCTACCCAAACCTAAACTGGGAGTTATCCTTCCTGTAAGTGATTGTTCTGTATTTGAAAGGAAGGAGACATCGCTTAATAAATACCATTTTTTAGATAAAAGCCGTATGGCTTCTAATATTGCATCCGTTCTTTTTACATCTTTAACACTATCCTGAGCTGAGTTTAAAAGGTTAATATTTCCTTTAATCAACCATTTTTCATTAATAAACTCAAAATTACTTGATATAGTAAATTGGGCATTATTATTGGCTTTTGTAAAATTATATCCCAGATCTAAACCAAATTTAAAGCGTTTCCAAAATTTCTCATTGATTTCAATTAAGCCAATCAATTCATCCAGTTTGAATTCTTCAGAAGTTCCGTTTTCAAAAAAAACTGTAAAAGTACCTGGAGAATTAGATTTAATATTACCGTAATAACGTCTGCTGTTGGTAAGATTTATAATGCACTTTCTAACAATACTAATTTCTTCAACTTTATTAAATTCAATTTTAAAATCCTTATCGCTAAATGCGGTTTCCATGGTTAAAATACCAGTGGATAAAGTTTTAATTTCACCTGTAAGAATTGTATTGTCTTTAAAACGAATGGTGTCATTTTGGGCTCCTATTGTAATTGAAAACAATAGGACAAAAACAAATAAGTATTTATTTACAAAATGATGCATTTAAAATGTTTTTGAATTCAATAGTACTAAAAATTTA
>JAHEDS010000174.1:1242-2576 GCA_024641135.1 Flavobacteriales bacterium | reverse complement strand
AACCAAAATACAGGAACTGTAAGCTTTAGAGCTTCATTTAATAATCCCAACCAACTTTTAACAAATGGCAACAGTGGAAAAATTAAAATACCTAAAGTTTATGAAAATGCAATAGTAATCCCACAAGAAGCAACTTACGAACAGCAAGAAGAAATTATGGTCTTTAAATTGACGGAAAACAATACGGTTTCTGCTTCAATTTTAAAGATTAAAGCAGCAGTTGATCATTTATATGTTGTGGAATCGGGAGTAAATGAAGGTGAAAAGATTGTAGTTTCAGGAGTTGGAAAATTAAGAAGTGAAATGGAAATCACACCTAACGAAGTTCCGTTAGATAGTATTATTAAGCCAATAAAGCCAGTATTTAAAAATTAGAAACGTTTCATTATGCTAAAGACATTTATTGAAAGACCCGTACTCTCAACGGTAATTTCTATTATTATATTGATGCTTGGGTTTATTAGTATTTCAAACCTACCAATTGAACAATATCCAGATATTGCCCCACCAACAGTTCAAGTATCAGCATTTTATCCTGGAGCTAATGCAGAAACTGTTTTAGAAAGTGTAATTATACCCATAGAAGAGCAGATTAATGGCGTTGAAGGCATGACTTATATTACTTCAACAGCCGCAAATGATGGTTCTGCAAATATTACAGTTTATTTTGACCAAAACATAGATGCAGATATTGCTGCTGTTAATGTTCAGAATCGCGTATCAAGGGCTAATCCTCTCTTGCCTCAAGAAGTAAAGCAAACAGGGGTAACAACTCAAAAACAGCAGACAAGCTTTCTAATGGTATTTGGATTTTATTCAGAGAATAAAGACTATGATGCTACATTTATTCAAAATTATTTAAAGATCAATGTTATTCCAGCCATTCAAAGGATAAATGGGGTTGGTAATGTTAATGTATTCCAACAAAACGACTACGCTATGCGTATTTGGTTAAAACCTGAAAAATTAGCCGCATATAATTTGATACCATCAGATATTACAGCTGCATTAAAAGAACAAAATTTGGAAGCTGCAGCAGGATCACTTGGAGAAAATAGTGGAGAAGCATTTACGTATGTGGTAAAGTATAGTGGTCGTTTTAAAACCGAAAAGCAATATTCAGAGATCATTATAAAAGCTCTAGATAATGGCCAATTTTTAAGTTTAAATGATGTTGCAACCATAGAGCTTGATGCACAATCATATGCCACAGGAGCTATGGCTTTTGGGCATCCGGCTGTGTTTTTGGGGGTTTTGCAAACCAAGGGTTCAAATGCTCAAGAAATTATTAAAAATATTAAAGTTTCCTTGGATGGGATTATAAATAATTTACC
>JAHEDS010000174.1:0-1142 GCA_024641135.1 Flavobacteriales bacterium | reverse complement strand
CTTTTTAATCTTGGTTTTAATGCAACCGTAAACAAATATGAAAAAGCACTACATTTTCTTTTCAAAAAGAAATGGATTCCTGTAGTCCTATTGATTATTGCAGTAGCAGGTATTTATTGGATCAATAAAACGACTCCTACTGGCTTTGTCCCTAATGAAGATAGAAGTATGGTTCTTGCAAATATTGAATTACCAATAGGGGCATCTTTGGATAGAACCAATGAAATAGTACAGGAACTGTATAACAAATCAAAAAATCTACCAGCAATTGATGATGCTGGTTTCATACAAGGGCGAAGTTTAATAAGTGGTTCCGGAAGTAATTATGGTATGGCGTTTATAAAACTTAAGGATTTGTCAGAGCGTAAGGACCCATCACTGTCTACTGATGCTACTATAGGTAAATTATTTGGTATAGCTTCAACAATTAAAGGGGCCAATATCATTTTCTTTACCCCACCAAGTATTCCGGGGTTTGGTTTTTCTGGAGGTTTTGAAGTCAATTTGTTGGACCGTTTTGGGGGTGAATTTACCGAATTGGATAAGGTAAATAAAGAATTTATTCAAGCCTTAATGAAACATCCTGAAATCAAATATGTACAATCATCCTTCAATACTAATTATCCACAATATGAAATGGAAGTCAATGTGCCTCAAGCTAAAGAAAAAGGGGTGCCAATTAATAGTATATTTTCAACATTACAAGGTTATATAGGAGGCGTTTATGCTTCAGATTTTGCAAGATTTGGAAAACAATTCCGAGTATATATTCAATCCTTACCAGAAGATCGAGCAGATGTACAGGATTTAAATAACATGTATGTGAGAACCGATAGTGGTGAAATGGCGCCAATCACACAGTTTGTAACCTTAAAAAGAGTGTATGGGCCACAATCGGTAACACGTTTTAATTTATTCAATTCTACAAAGTTATCGGGAGGCACTAATTCAGGATATAGTTCGGGTGATGCCATTAGAGTCATTGAAGAGGAAGCCGCAAAATTACCTAGTAATTATTCTGTTGATTATTCAGGATTAACTCGTGAAGAGATCAATGCTGGAAACCAAACAACCTTTATTTTTATATTGAGCATATTGTTTGTTTACTTTTTACTTTGTGCACAATACGAAAGTTATTTTTT
>JAHEDS010000173.1 GCA_024641135.1 Flavobacteriales bacterium | reverse complement strand
GGGTTTTCTGCTTTAAAATGAAGCGCATTAATAAGCGCATTTTCGTCAGTTTTTAAAAACAATTCTTCAAAAGGATGATTAAACTGATATTGATAATCCTGTGCCAAAACCGTTGGCATAAACAGTAACTTTTCCTGTAAAAAATAAAGTGATGTTCCTATCATGACATATAAACCTAAAAGGATGAAAAGTATCCGTTTAAGTATTCGTTTTATTTTTTTTTGATGAATGAATGACATTTATACTGGTGGTTTTTAAATCGATGGCTTTAGGTTTGCTGTTTAGAATATCATCTAACATTTGGTGATACGATTCAAAATTATTCAAATTTTTATGGCCTCCTCCTATTACGGTATACAACTTTGAAAGCTTAGGGTTAATTTTTGAAAGTTTTAAACTCGTTTTAAAAGGAATCAATTTATCATTAGTACCATGAATAATATGAATGGGACATTGCACATATTTTAACCATTTATAGGTTGGTAAAGGATATTTTATTAAAATAGATAAGGGCATAAAAGGCATATAGCGTCTGGTAACTTTGGTCATACTGTAATATGGTGCATCAAGGATAAGCATTCTGGGATTGTTCATGGATGCTAATTTGGTTGCAAACCCAGAGCCAAGAGATCGGCCATAAAGTATAATACGCTCTTCGGTAGCCTGTTCTTTTATTTTATTATAAACTTCCTGTAAATCCCTTTTTATGGCTTTTTGTGAACGTCGTCCTGTACTTTTTCCAAAACCCCGATAATCAACCATAAACACATTATATCCATGTCTGGTAAAATCCACAGCAAATTTACCCCAGCCTTTTATGCTTTTTGAATTTCCTTTTAAATAAAGTACCACACCTTTGCTCTCTCCTTTCGGGAAAAACCGTAAACCATTAATTACTGCACCATCACGGGTTTCAAGGTTGTATTCTTTACAGTCCTGATTTTCATAGTAGAATTCAAAATCCTTGGGAAGTTTTTCTGGCTTGAACAACATGTAATCCTGTAAATAATAAATGGCAATACTAATAGCAATATAAATAACTGCAACAGTAACGATTAAAGATATCCAATATGCCATAATGAAGTTATTATCAATACAAGATATAAAAAAAAGTTTTAGATAATCACAGTAGCTTTTTTAAGTACTGTTTAAATGAACTTCAATTTAAAATTAATATCTGGATAACCCCTAAATATTCATTATTAATTTATTATTGTCAATTTCCTATTTATTGCTATTACTTTATCAATTTTTACTTGTTAATTTTTTAGTTAAAATAACTATAAATAAATCATCACATTATAAAAAAAAGAAACATAATAATTATTTTCACAAACTCAACTTAAAACCATTAAATTTTGAAACAATTACATATTAAATTATTGTTTATAGCAACGCTATTAATGATAACTTCATGTTCTACTACTAAAAAAGCCAGTAAATCAAAAACCCCCAATACTGAAGAAGCTAAAACATCTGAAAAGAAACCTGATAAAGATGCTATTAAACCTTACGATAAGGTAATTACCAAAGACGCTAAAAGTAATAAAGGCTTGTTCACCGTACATCAAATTGACGAAGATTATTTTTATGAAATTCCAGATTCACTTTTTGAGCGTGAAATGCTTATGGTAACACGTATTGCCAAAACCGCCAATGGAATAGGTTTTGGTGGTGGCAAACAGGATGAGCAAGTATTACGCTGGCAGAAAAAGGGCAAAAAAGTATTACTTCGTATTGTGTCTTACAATGTAGTAGCATCCGATTCACTTCCTATTCATGAGGCGGTTGTGAATTCAAATTTTGAACCGGTTCTTTTTACATTCCCCATTAAGGCATTTGGAAAGGATTCAACAAGTACAGTAATTGATGTTACTCCTTTATTTACAAAAGATGTTAAACCTTTTGGATTCCCTGAAAGAAGCCGAAAAAATTATAAAGTAACACGTTTGGACAACGACTTGTCTTATATAGAAAGCATTAAAAGTTATCCTTTAAATATCGAATCAAGACATGTAAAAACTTATGCTGCAGGTGAACCACCATCAAATTCGGAAACAGGTAATATTTCCTTGGAGATGAACAACTCTATGATTTTATTGCCTAAAACTCCAATGAAAAGAAGGATGTTCGATCAACGTGTGGGCTGGTTTACAAGTGCCACTACTGATTATGGTTTAGAAGCTCAAGAGAGTAAAACTATTACCTATTTGGACAGATGGCGATTGGAAGTAAAAGATGAAGATATCGAAAAATTCAAACGCGGTGAATTGGTAGAACCCAAAAAACAAATTGTTTATTATATAGATAGGGCAACTCCTGAAAAATGGAGAAGATACATTAAACAAGGTATTGAAGACTGGCAAGTTGCCTTTGAAGCAGCAGGTTTCAAAAATGCCATTATAGCCAAAGACCCACCAACCCTAGAAGAAGATCCAGATTGGAGTCCTGAAGACATTCGTTATTCGGTAGTACGTTATTTAGCTTCTCCAATTCCTAACGCGAATGGTCCACACGTGAGTGATCCAAGAAGTGGTGAAATTTTAGAGAGTGACATCAATTGGTATCATAATGTTA
>JAHEDS010000089.1 GCA_024641135.1 Flavobacteriales bacterium | reverse complement strand
AGTTTTCCGCATTTATTTACCTGGCTTCTTTTATAGTACTTATTTTAATTTATTTATATTTTGTTGTGAATCCAAAGCAAGAGCAATATTATTTGTTTTTTAATATGCGTAGATTTCTAATTCAACCTATTATATTATTAGTGCTTTTACCTGCTTTTTATTATTATAAGTTAAAGCATTAATTGTTAATCATTTAACAAAAAAGAGTGATATTTTTTATTTTTTTGTACTTTTGATCCTTATGAAAGTTGTTTTGCACAAAATAATAGCTTCTTTAATGGCGATAGTAGTTTTATTTTCTACTATGTCATTTACAATTGATATGCACTTTTGTGGTGATGTTTTAGTGGATGCAGCTTTATTTCATAAAGCAAAAGGTTGCGGTATGGAAATTAAAGAGCCAGCCATGAATGAAAATTGTTCATTTTCAAAAAAAGGATGCTGTTCAGAAAAGCAATTGACCATTCAAGGTCAAGATGAGTTGCAGATGTCATTTGACAAAATTTCTTTTGAAAAACAATTTTTTCTTGTCTCATTAATACAATCCTATTTATCACTTTTTGAAAATTATGAAGGAACATCTGATTTCTGCTCAGAATATCCACCACCTCTTATAGTCAAGAAGATTTATCAACTTGATGAAACGTATTTAATTTGATTTATAAAAATTAGACAAAATCTCCTTATTTATTATAAGGATGATTTCTTGTATTCGGTGTTTTATATGCCAATGTCTAACTTTATAATAACCAAATAAATGCTAAATAGACTTATAAAATATTTCTTAGAGAACAAACTAATTACCGCTCTTATACTAATTTCCTTTATTAGTTGGGGTATCATTACTTCACCATTCAATTGGAATATAAATTTTCTTCCTAAAGACCCAGTGCCAGTTGATGCTATTCCTGATTTAGGTGAGAATCAGCAAATTGTATTTACAGAATGGTCTGGAAGGTCACCACAAGATATTGAGGACCAAATAACTTACCCTCTAACAACTTCACTTTTAGGAATTCCTAATGTGAAATCCATTAGGAGTACCTCAATGTTTGGGTTTTCTAGTATTTATATCATTTTTGAAGAAAAAGTAGATTTTTACTGGTCAAGATCTAGAGTCTTAGAAAAATTAAATTCTTTACCAGACAATTTATTGCCAAAAGATGCAAAACCTGCACTAGGCCCAGATGCAACAGCTTTAGGACAGGTTTATTGGTATACAATAGAAGGAAGAGATCCCAATGGAAATGTAACTGGTGGTTGGGATTTAGACGAATTGCGATCTGTGCAGGATTATTATGTAAAGTATGCTTTAAATGGAGTTGCAGGTGTCTCGGAAGTAGCTTCTGTTGGTGGCTATGTAAGAGAATACCAGGTAGATGTTAATCCTGATGCCTTAAAGGCGTATCATATTGGTATAGATATGGTCATGATGGCAGTTAAAAACTCTAATAGAGATATTGGTGCACAAACTATTGAAATTAACAAAGCCGAGTATTTTATAAGAGGGTTAGGTTATATTAAAAATACAGATGATATAGAAAATACTGTAATCACTGTAACAAATAATAAACCCATTTTAATAAAAGATGTTGCACATGTAAGTCTAGGTCCAGAAACCAGACGTGGTGTATTAGATAAAGGAGGCGCTGAAGTTGTTGGAGGGGTAGTTGTTGCGCGATATGGTTCAAATCCTTTAGATGTTATTAACAAAGTAAAAGCAAAAATCAAAGATTTTTCAACCGGGCTACCAAAAAAAGTTTTAGCAGATGGAACAACTAGCCAACTTACTATTGTTCCCTTTTATGATCGAACTCAACTTATAGAAGAAACCATTAGTACATTAGAAACAGCTCTTTCTCATGAAATTTTGATAAGCATAATAGTTGTCCTTGTATTAATGATGAATTTAAGAGCGTCCATTATTATTTCAAGCTTATTACCAGTTGGGGTTTTAATGACTTTTATAATTATGCGTTACGCTGGAGTCGATGCCAATGTCGTTGCGCTTTCTGGTATTGCAATTGCTATTGGTGTGATGGTGGATATTGGAATTGTTTTTGTTGAAAATATAATTAGGCATTTAGAGTTAGACCAAAACAAAGGAGTTAAAGGCAAAGAACTCATGCATGTAATATATGTTGCTACCAAAGAAGTAGCCTCTGCAATTACAACAGCATTAGCCACAACAGTGGTGAGTTTTATACCTGTTTTTGCTATGGTAGGCGCAGAAGGTAAATTATTTAGGCCGCTGGCATTTACAAAAACATTTGCCTTGTTAGGGGCCTTTCTATTGGGGATTGTGGTGTTACCTGCGTTAGCCCATTTTGTGTTTGGAATTAATTATGATAAAAAAAGAGTCAGAAGACTCTGGGGCTTTATATTAATTATTAGTGGTTTATTATTAGCCATTTTTATGCATATGTGGCTGCCTTTGTTTTTAACTGTATTAGGATTAAATGCTTTATTTGAAAAAAAACTTCCATTACAGTTTAATAAATATTCTAACTATATCAATATCGGAATAACGTTGTTAGTAGCTACATTTTTCCTCGCTGAAGAATGGTTGCCACTTGGTCCACAAAATAACATTTTGATTAATTATCTATTTGTAATAGTATTAATGAGTGTTATTTTAGGAACCTTACTTTCTATTGTCCATTTTTATGAACCTGTTTTGAAATGGTGTTTAAACAATAAAGTAAAATTTATGCTTATACCAGTTTCAACATTATTATTTGGTGTTTTTATTTGGATAGGTTTTGACAACACGTTTGGTTTTTTAAGTAAAGGCTTTGAAAAGGTAGGTTGGAAAATAAAAGAAACTACTGCATGGTCTGCAGTTTCTAAAACATTTCCTGGTATCGGTTCAGAATTCATGCCCACATTAAATGAAGGTAGTTTTTTATTAATGCCGACTTCTATGCCTCATGCTGGTTTGGAAGAGAGTAAAAATACAGTGCAAAAGCTCGATATCATGTTGTCAAATATTCCAGAAGTCGAAAATGCAGTTGGAAAATTAGGTCGAGTGGAAAGTGCTATTGATCCTGCCCCTATATCAATGTTTGAGAACATAATAAATTATAAATCAGAATTTATTGTTTCTCCAGAAGGGAAACCAAAACGATTCAAGGTCGACAAAGAGGACAACTTTATACTTGTCAGTGGAGACACAGTTAACAATAATGAGGCTTTATTAAAAGGTGTAACTGAAAAAGATTTAATACTTGATGAGGATGGCGAGTTTTTCAGAAACTGGCGTGACCATATTAAAAATTCCGATGATATATGGAAGGAAATCATAAAGGTTTCAAATCTTCCAGGTGTTACATCTGCGCCAAAATTACAACCAATTGAAACCAGATTAGTCATGTTACAAACTGGTATGCGTGCACCCATGGGGATTAAAGTTTATGGTCCAGATTTAAATATCATCCAGTCTTTTGGTATAGAGTTGGAATCTATTTTAAAAGAAGTACCATCTGTTAAAGCAGAAGCTGTTTTTGCTGATAGGATTGTTGGAAAACCTTATTTACAACTTAATATTAATCGTTCGGCCATTGCTCGTTACGGATTGAGTATTGAACAGGTTCAGCAAATCATTGAAACAGCCGTCGGTGGTATGAAAACGACAACAACAGTTGAAGGGAGAGAAAGATACCCGGTAAGAGTAAGATATCCTCGTGAATTACGTGATGACCCTGAAAAAATTAAAAAAATACTGGTTCCAACACCTACAGGAGCGCAAGTGCCATTAGGTGATCTTGTTTCAATGGAATTTGTTAGGGGCCCACAAATGATAAAAAGTGAGGAGACTTTTTTAGTGGGGTATGTCTTGTTTGATAAAAAGGAAAATTTCGCTGAAGTAGATGTAGTAAATGAAGCTCAAGATTTAATTCTTAAAAAAATTGAACAAGGTGAATTGGTAGTTCCCAAAGGGGTTAGTTACAAATTTTCGGGAAGTTATGAGAATCAAATTCGCGCTGTAAAAAAATTATCAATCGTTATTCCAATAAGTTTAGTGGTCATTTTCTTGCTCCTCTATTTTCAATTTAAAACAGTCATTGCATCGTCAATCCATTTTTCAGGCGTATTCGTTGCTTTTGCAGGTGGATTCATCATGCTTTGGTTATACGGACAAGATTGGTTTTTAAATTTTGCAGTTGCAGATGTTAATATGAGGTATCTGTTTCAAATTCATCCTATAAATTTAAGTGTTGCTGTCTGGGTTGGGTTTATTGCCTTGTTTGGGATTGCAACAGATGATGGTGTTATTATGGGAACATATATCCATCAGGTATTTGAGGAAAAACAACCTAAAACTATTGAAGGTGTGCGTGAAGCTGTTTTAGAAGCAGGAAAAAAACGCGTAAGACCAGCAATGATGACAGCGGCCGTTGCTATTATAGCATTACTGCCTGTGCTTACTTCTACAGGTAAAGGGGCAGATATTATGATTCCTATGGCTATACCAGTTTTTGGAGGGATGATTATTCAACTAATGACCATGTTCGTGGTGCCGGTATTACAAGCTGTTTGGAGAGAAAATGTAATTAAAAGAAATCAAAAATGAAATCAATAAAAAAACATAAAACACAAAAGGTAAAGTGTATAGGATTGATTTTGATGTTGTGTTCAGTAAATTTAAATAGTCAAACCTTGAATGATTATTTACAAATTGCATCGAAAAACAATCCGGAAATAATGGCCTCTTATGTAGAATTTGAGGCGGCATTACAAAAATCACCACAAGTAAGTTCTCTACCAGACCCTAGTTTAACGGTGAGTGCTTTTGGTAGGATGATAGAAACCAGAGTTGGCGCTCAAGAAGCTAGGTTTAGTTTAATGCAAATGTTTCCATGGTTTGGAACACTTTCTGCCAAAAAAAGTGCGGCTAATTTAATGGCAGAAGCTATGTTTCAAAAGTATCTGGATTCAAAAAACGAAGTGTTTTTAAATTTAAAAGAAGCTTACGCTAGCCTCTATGAACTGCATCAAATGATTCGCTTAGAAGAAGAGAATCTGCTGATTCTTGACAATTACAGGGCACTGGCTTTGAGCAAGTTTAAAAATGGGAAGGGGTCTATGGTTGATGTCGTTAGAAATGATATTAAAATAAATGAGAGCAAAACCAATATTCAGTTATTAAAGGAACAGATTGAACCATCACAAATTAGTTTTAATAGTTTATTGAATGTTGAATTAGAAACGGTCATTAATATAGCCGATTCGTTGGAGATTCATGGTTCTGATTTGAATGTTAAACCAGATAGCCTATTTGTTACTAACCCCAAATTAATTGGTTTAGATAAGAAAATGGCTGCTTTTGAAATGCAAAAAACAATTGCTAAAAAAGAAGGGAATCCAATGATTGGTCTTGGAGTAGATTATTCTATTATTTCCAAGCGTGATGTACCAGGATTAGAAATGAACGGGCAAGACGCTATTATGCCGATGCTTTCGGTAACACTTCCAATATTTCGAAAAAAATATAGAGCGAATCAAAAAGAAGCAGATTATATGTTTCAGGCAACAAGTTTTGAAAAACAAGCTATGAAAAACAAGTTAATGGCAAGTTACAGTATGGCTAAATATAATTTTGAAAAGGCAAAAAAGCTAAAATCATTATATAATATACAAACCGAAAGCACTCAACAGGCCATTAAATTATTAGTGGCGGCCTATAGTAACTCCGGAACTAATTTTGAAGAAATTTTAAGAATGAACCAAGATTTATTAATGCTGCAAACCGCTACGGTTTCAGCTAACAAAGATCAATTTAGTGCACAAGCAAAAATAGATTATTTACTTTTTAAAGATGAATAAAATGACAACACAAACTAAAAATATTTTAAAAATGGCAGGAGTTCTGTTTATAGGACTTTTGTTGGGATGGCTATTTTTTGGTGGAAATGAAAAACCTCAATCAAATCATGATACTGATAAAGTGAATGAAGTTATTTGGACGTGTTCAATGCATCCTCAAATAAGAATGCATGAATCTGGAAAGTGTCCTATTTGCGGTATGGATTTAATTCCATTAGATTCTAATCAGTCAGAAGTAGATGTTAATGCTATTCAAATGACAGAAGATGCCATTAAATTGGCCAATATTCAAACTATGGTTGTGGGTAATGACAAAGCAAATAAGGAATTACGATTAAATGGTAAAGTACAAATAGACGAAAGGAAAGTATATACTCAATCGGCCCATATTCCAGGCAGAATAGAATCTTTAAAGATTAATTTTACAGGAGAAAAGGTAAATAAAGGTCAAGTTTTAGCCATGGTTTACTCTCCAGAATTGGTTACAGCCCAAGAAGAATTACTTCAAGCCTTTTCCATTAATGAGTCCCAACCGGAATTATTTGAAGCCGCAAAACAAAAACTTAATAATTGGAAAATAGGTGAAAATAGCATAAATAAAATTTTAAGCTCTGGTAAAATAATTCAACAATTTCCAATAACAGCAGATGTTTCTGGAATTGTTACAGCAAAAAAAGTTGAATTAGGAAACTATGTTGGAATGGGAGTGCCTATATATGAAATTACCGATTTATCCTCTCTTTGGATTTTATTTGATGTGTATGAAAGCGATATGCCATGGGTAAAAGTAGGTGACAAAATAAGTTATACTATACAATCTATACCTGGAGAAACTTTTGAAGGTAAAATATCATTTTTAGATCCATTTATTAATCCACAAACAAGGGTTGCTACTGCTAGAATTGAAATAAAAAACATTGAAAATAATTTAAAACCTGAAATGTTTGTTTCTGGAATTATTAAAAATAATGTTAGTAAATCAACTTTTAACGAAATCGTTATACCTAAATCTGCCGTTATGTGGACAGGTGAACGTTCTGTTATTTATATACAAATCATTGAAGAAAATGGGGTTAGTTTTAAACTTAGAGAGGTTACTTTAGGCCCATCACTTGGTGATTCATATGTTATAAAATCAGGACTTGAAACTGGTGAAGAAATTGTTGTAAATGGTACATTTACGGTTGATGCCGCTTCGCAATTAGCAGGAAAACCTAGTATGATGAATTTAGAGGGTGGAAAAAAAATGGCTGAACATGAAAATATGGATATGAGCGGGACTAAAACAGAAAACGGTAAAAAACCAGCGAGCATAATAAACAATGAATCAAAAAACAAGGTTGATTATTCTACAATGGATCAAAGAATTGTAACTTCTAAAGAGTTTCAATCACAATTAAAAATTGTTTTTATGGATTATAATCAAATGAAGGATGCCTTAGTTAAAGATGATTTTAAAACTTCAAATTTAGCAGCTCTATCTCTTCTTAAGAATATAGATAAAATTAATATGAAGTTGCTTGTAAGTACGGATGCACATAAGCAATGGATGGCATTAGAACCAAATATTAAATTGGGAGCCACGAAAATTTCAAATTCAAAAACCATTGAAGAAGAAAGAAAATATTTTATACAATTATCTATGAATATGATGCGCGCTGTAAAAATTTTTGGAGTAAACTTAAAAATTTATGAACAATTTTGCCCTATGGCAAATGAAAATGGAGGGGCATATTGGCTAAGCATGAGCAAGGAAATTTTGAATCCTTATTTTGGTGAAGCCATGTTAACATGCGGAAGTACAAAACAAATAATAGAATAAAAATAATTAAATTTTAAAACGATGAAAAAAGTAATTTTAAGTGCAGTATTAATTATGTTAGTAGGATTATTTAGCTGTAAAAACGAAGGAAAAAAGGATAGTACTACAGCTCAAAATACGGAAGTTAAAGACATGTCATTAGTCAGTCTAAGTTTTGGTGTAAGGGGTAACTGTAATATGTGTAAAAAAACTATAGAAAAAGCAGTTAATGCTGTTGATGGTGTTTCAAAGGTAATTTGGGATGTTGATAAAAAGAAAATTGATGTTTCATATGATGATAAAGTGACAAATGAAATGGCTATACACCAGGCTATTGCCGCTTCTGGTTATGATACGGATAAAGTATCAGCAGATATGGATGCGTATAATAATTTACCTGGTTGTTGCCAATATGATCATACTATGGCTATGAACCAATAATAAATAATTAAACTTCAATTTATAATTTTATAATTGAAGTTTAATTTCGTTAAGATGAGACAGTATTCCGAATAATATTTTCGGAAATAAAAGGAATACTCTAATTTTAATGAAAATCTATATTTTAAAATTATTTATTAAAAATGGTCAATAGACATGCAGCATTAAAAATAAGAAAAATCCATCGCTATTTAGGTCTTTTATTAGGTGTTCAATTCCTTTTTTGGACTATCAGTGGGTTATATTTTAGTTGGACTGACTTAGATGACATTCATGGAGATCAATTTTTAAATTTGTCGTATCTGCCTAAAAATTTTAATAATCTTATAAGTCCATCGGAATTGTCAATTGCACAAGGAGTACATTCTATTGAAATTCGAGATATTAATGGTAATCCATATTATTGGATAAATAACAAACAACTTTATAATGCGGTTGATGGAACTCAAAAGAGTGGTGTTACAAAGGAAGAGGCGCTAACAATTGCCAAAAATTATTTAATTGACCATTTAATAGTTGCAAATATTGAACAAATAAATTCCGTAGATAAGCACCATGAATATCGCGAAAAGCTTTTACCTGCTTATGTTATATCATACGATAATGATGAAGCATTAAAGGCTTATGTATCTATAAAAGATGGTAAATTTCAAACGGTGAGACACCGAAGTTGGAGATGGTTTGATTTTTTATGGATGACACATACTATGGATTATCAAGGAAGGGATAATATTAACACGTTTGTTTTAAGAGGGTTTTCAGCTTTAGGGCTAGTTACAGTATTAAGTGGCTTTTTATTATGGTTTACCTCTTCTCTCACATTTAGTAAATGGTCAAAAAAAAAGAATAAATAAATAGTAGAAAATGAAAAACATCTATGAAATTTCAGGAATGAGCTGTGGTGGTTGTCAGTCTCATGTTGAGAAAATATTGAAGCATGTTGATGGGGTGAAAGATGTACGTGTAGATTTAGAAAAAGCACAGGCTACTGTTACCA
>JAHEDS010000172.1 GCA_024641135.1 Flavobacteriales bacterium | reverse complement strand
AAGCTATGATACAGATAATGATGGAATGGCTGATGGATGGGAAATAGTATTGTTTGGTAACCTTCTAAAAAACGGTAAAGGCGATGCAGATGGAGATGGTTATACAGATTTAGAAGAATTTTTAAATCAGGTAGATAATTAATTATAAAACTACTTGAAAATAAACTTAAAAATACCAATAGAAAACTTTTCTATTGGTATTTTTTCTGCTGTTTTTATTTAATATGTATTCGATAATCTACTAACTTTATCTATAAAAATATATTGAGCTGCAATTAATCGTGTTTAAAAAGGTTTTTAGCGAAATAACAGTTTAAATAAGATTTTGCATGAAAACAATTCTTAAATTTACATTGTAAAACTCAAAGTTGAATTGATTAATATAGCAAACCAATTAATTTAAATCATTCTCATTATTAATTGTTAGTAAAAATACTAATAACTTAATATTTTCGATTTAAATTAGGTACTAATTAAATTAATTTTGTTTTTATGAATGAGGGGATTCACAACGTACATTTAAGTGTTATCAGAGGTAATTATTGTAATTACTTTGTTTCGTTGTGCGTAGAATTGTCGTTTTTTATGAAATTTTCTAATAAAATGTAGGATTATTTTTTATGTTAACGAAAACTAAAATATATTTATCTTCACCACACATGGGTGGCTCTGAACAGCATTATGTAAATAATGCTTTCAATACCAACTGGATTGCTCCATTAGGCCCTCATGTAGATGGATTTGAAAATGCCATTGAAACCTATCTTGATGAAGATGTTTATGTAGCTGTTTTAAGTTCTGGAACCGCTTCAATACATTTAGCTTTACAGCTTTTAAATGTTGGACAAGGAGATGAGGTTTTATGTCAAAGTTTCACTTTTTCGGCGTCAGCTAATCCTATTGTTTATCAAGGAGCGAATCCAATATTTGTTGATAGTGAATCCGATACTTGGAATATGTCTCCAGAATTACTTGAAATAGCTATTACCGACAGGATTAAAAAATATAAAAAACCAAAAGCTATTATTGCTGTTCATTTATACGGCATGCCATATAAAGTTAAAGAAATTAATGCTATTGCAAAAAAATATGACATTCCTGTTATTGAAGACAGTGCAGAAGCCTTAGGAAGTACTTATTTTGGACAAAAATGCGGTTCTTTGGCAGATTTAGGTATTTTATCTTTTAATGGCAATAAAATTATAACTACTTCTGGGGGTGGAGCTTTAATTACAAAAAATAAAGACCATAAACAAAAAGCAGTATTTTTAGCGACTCAAGCTCGAGATGCCGCTCCTCATTATGAACATACCAAAATTGGTTATAACTATCGTATGAGTAATGTTTTGGCTGGTATTGGTCGTGGTCAAATGGAAGTTCTTGACGATCGAGTTCATGCCAGAAGAACTAATTTTGAATTTTATAAAAATTATCTTTCAAAAATTCAATCCATTCAGTTTTTGGAAGAACCTGAAGGTTTTTATTCCAACAGATGGCTAACGTGTATAGCAACTAATTCCTTTGAGCAACGTGAACAGATTCGTTTAGCTTTACTTAAAGAGGATATTGAATCAAGACCATTATGGAAACCTATGCATATGCAACCTGTATTTAAAAAGGCTATTTCTTATACTAATGGTTTTTCCGAGCAATTATTTAACCGTGGGCTTTGTTTGCCTAGTGGTTCCAATTTAACTCAAGACGATTTAGAACGAGTAGTTCAAATAATCTCCAAAGCATAACATTATGATAAAAAACTACCTTACTTATTACTCTCAAAAGTATGCATCAAAATGGCTCGTTTTGGGGATTGATTTGCTTATTGTTTTAAGTACCTTCTTATTAGCGTATTATATAAGATTTAATTTTACATTAAATTTTGATATAACTCGTTTATTCATACAATTACCCCTTGTTTTTTTTATAGCAGCAATTAGCTTTTTAATTGTGGGTTCTTATAAAAGTGTTATACGACATACTGGTTTCACCGATGTATTGAATATTTTCAAATCAGTCTCGTTAATGATGTTTATTGCAATTTTTTTAGTGTTGTCTAACCGTGTCACTGAATTAATTAAAGGTTTTACTATTCCGTTATCAATACTTGTAATGCATGCCTTATTAAGTTTCATTACCTTAATTGGAAGTCGATTATTGTTTAAAATAGTGTATCGATCTATTAAATATCGTTTAATTACTTCGAAAAAAATCTTAATTTATGGCTCAGGTGATTCAGGTTTGGTTACTTATAATGCTTTAGTTAATAATGCCAAGGCAAAGTATAATGTGTTGGCTTTTATTGATGATAATGTTAAAAAGGTAGGTAAGCAAATTAATGGTGTTCCTATTTTGGCCTTTAAAGAAATTACACTTGGGTATCTTAAATTTAATAACGTTGAAGAAATAGTTGTTTCTACTAAACATTTAGACACTAATAAATTAATATATTTAATAGATTCATTAGTGGATTCTAAAGTAAAAATAACTAAAGTTCCACCTTTTGAAAATTGGATTAATGGAGAACTAAATACTAGTCAAATAAAAACCATTCAAATTGAGGATTTATTAGGAAGAGCACC
>JAHEDS010000001.1:48410-80261 GCA_024641135.1 Flavobacteriales bacterium | reverse complement strand
TTTTCTCGTTTTAAATTTGTTACTTTTGTTTAAATTTTTAAAACCAATTAAACAAATGAAAATAATTAAGTTTTTAGCAGTTGTTTTTTTATCTGCTTTAGTATCATCATGTAATAGCCAAGGAGTTACAAAAAAATCATTAGATACAGAAATTGATTCATTAAGTTATGCCATAGGTATGGACGTAGCACGTAATGTTCAAACCAATGTTTCTGAAATGAATAAAGACCTTTTTTTACAAGGATTTAATAATGTAATGGATTCTACAAATCTTCTAATTGATAAGGAACAAGTACAGGAAATTTTAAGTTCTTATTTTAAGAAAAAACAAGAGGCTGATAGAGAAAAACAACAAGCTGATGCTTTAGCAAAAGCAGAAGAGCAGTTTAATGATAATAAAGTTGCTGGTGAGAAGTTTTTAGAAGAAAACAAAACTAAAGAAGGTGTAAAAGTAACTAACAGTGGATTGCAGTATATTGTTATGAAAGAAGGAACTGGTGAAAAACCTATTGCAACTTCAAATGTAAAAGTTCATTATGTTGGGACGTTAATCGACGGAACTGAATTTGATAGTTCTATAAAAAGAGGAGAACCAGCTCAGTTTGGTGTTGGTCAAGTTATTAAAGGATGGACTGAAGGTTTACAATTAATGTCAGTTGGCTCAAAGTATAAGTTTTTCATTCCTCAGGATATCGCTTATGGTGCATTTCCACGTCAAGGTGGTCCAATTAAACCATTTTCAGCTTTAGTTTTTGAGGTAGAGCTTTTAGATATAGTAAAGTAAATTATTAAATAATTTAGCTTAAAAAACAGGAAGATAATCTTCCTGTTTTTTTGTTTATAATCGTAATATACCCAATTTACCAAAACAAGATTGTACCTTTGCAACCTGTAAATCAAGAAGAATGAATCATAAAGCTGGTTTTGTTAATATTATTGGGAACCCAAATGTGGGCAAGTCAACTCTTATGAATGCCTTTGTTGGTGAGAAATTATCGATTATTACTTCTAAAGCTCAAACAACCAGACATCGTATTTTAGGAATTGTAAACGGCGATGATTTTCAAGTAGTACTATCCGATACTCCTGGAATTATAAAACCTGCCTATGAATTGCAGGAATCGATGATGGATTTCGTGAAATCTGCTTTTGAAGATGCCGATGTTTTACTATATATGGTTGAAATTGGCGAGCAGGAACTAAAAGATGAAGCTTTTTTTAATAAAATAACAAATTCAAGTATTCCGGTTTTGCTGCTTTTAAATAAGATTGATAAATCGAATCAGGAGCAACTTGAAACACAAGTACAATTGTGGTCTGAAAAGGTTCCAAATGCTGAAATATTTCCTATTTCTGCTTTAGAAGGGTTTAACGTCAAAGAAGTTTTTAGTAGAATTATTGATTTACTTCCGGAGTCTCCAGCATTTTATCCAAAAGATCAATTAACAGATAAACCAGAACGCTTTTTCATTAATGAAACTATTCGGGAAAAAATTCTGCTTCATTATAAAAAAGAAATACCTTATGCTGTCGAGGTTGATACGGAAGAGTTTTTTGAGGAAGAAAATATTATCAGAGTTCGTTCTGTAATTATGGTTGAGCGCGAAACTCAAAAAGGGATTATTATAGGTCATAAAGGAAGTGCCTTAAAAAGAGTAGGAGTAGAAGCACGAAAGGATCTTGAGAAATTTTTTGGAAAGCAAATCCATATTGAACTTTATGTTAAAGTAAACAAGAATTGGCGTTCAAATGTGAATCAGTTAAAACGGTTTGGTTATAACAATTAATTAAAAGGTTTTAAAACAGTGTTCATAAAATCATGCAATTCTAACATCTCATTTTTGTTTGAAGCTTTTCCAATACTTCCTGCAAAATAAAGGGCAAACCATACAATAACCATAAAAAGCATCAAACTAACCTGAATAGCATAGCTTGATTTTAATGCCCAGTTGGTATAAGCCCAAATGCTAAACGCTATAAATAATCCGGCAACCATAAAATGCAGAAACATAAAAAAAGTCCAGACGGTTGGGTTAGGGCCAAATAACCCATAAATTAGAGAAGACTTGTTAGAGGTTTCATTTATTTCAAGATGGAGTTGAGGCGACCAAAAGGTTTGTTTGTGCTTAGGGAATTTTATAAAAACATGGTCATCAATCCGATTTACAATAAAATCTTTTTGAGCTGTTTTAGATAATTCAAATGCTTTTAAAACAGTTTCATTACTGTGTTGTAATTCCATTTTAAAACGAGGGCGTAAGACTATTGTGTTGGTGGTTGACATACTGTTTTATTTTAAGGAGATTAAAATACTATTTTTTTCAAAGAGTAAACACTACCTTTGCTGACAATTTAAAGATTATGAGTAATATAGTTGCTATAGTAGGACGTCCAAATGTAGGGAAGTCAACATTTTTCAATCGTTTAATACAACGAAGAGAAGCCATTGTTGATGCAGTGAGTGGTGTTACCAGAGATCGTCATTACGGAAAATGTGATTGGAATGGAAAGGAATTTTCTGTTATTGATACTGGTGGCTATGTAAAAGGAAGCGATGATGTTTTTGAAGCTGAAATTGATAAGCAGGTCGAACTGGCAATTGATGAGGCAGATGCCATTATTTTTATGGTTGATGTGGAGTCTGGGGTAACAGGAATGGATGAGGATGTTGCCAATTTATTACGTAAAATAAATAAACCCGTGTTTTTGGTTGTAAATAAGGTTGATAATGCCAAACGTGCAGAAGATGCCGTGGAGTTTTATTCACTTGGTTTAGGGGAATATTATACTATTGCAAGTATTAACGGTAGTGGAACAGGAGATTTATTAGATGCCCTAGTTAAAGCTTTACCTGAAAAAGAAACCGTAGTTGAAGAAACCTTACCAAGGTTTGCTGTGGTTGGAAGACCAAATGCGGGCAAATCTTCTTTTATCAACGCCTTAATGGGTGAAGACAGATATATTGTAACAGATGTTGCCGGCACAACTAGAGATTCCATTGATACGAAATATAGTAGTTTTGGATTTGAATTTAACTTAGTAGATACTGCAGGGATTCGACGAAAAGCTAAAGTTAAGGAAGATTTAGAATTTTATTCTGTTATGCGTAGTGTTCGTGCAATAGAGCATTGTGATGTATGCTTGATTGTTTTAGATGCTAGTCGTGGTTTTGATGGACAAGTTCAAAACATATTTTGGTTAGCTGAACGAAATAGAAAAGGGATAGTTATTTTGGTTAATAAATGGGATTTGGTTGAAAAGGATACTAAAACAACTAAAGAATATGAAAAGGCAATTCGAAAGGAATTAGAGCCTTTTACAGATGTGCCTATTATATTTATGTCGGCAATAACCAAACAACGAATTTATAAGGCTATTGAAACCGCTGTTGAGGTTTATAAAAACAGGACTAAAAAGATAAAAACCAGTAAGTTGAATGAAATCTTATTGCCAATTATCGAAAATTACCCACCTCCCGCATACAAAGCAAAATATGTTAAGATTAAGTATATAATGCAATTGCCAACACCACAACCTCAGTTTGCATTCTTTTGTAATTTGCCTCAATATGTAAAAGATTCTTATAAGCGTTTTCTTGAAAATAAATTAAGGGAGCATTTTGATTTTCATGGGGTGCCTATAAGTGTGTATATGCGTAAGAAGTAGGTTAATCTTTTAGTTTTATAAATTCATAAGTATTTGCTGTTAAGTTTAAAATAATTTGATAATTACCTGCTTCAGTCACTGGTATATCAGATCCTTCAAAACTGGCCTCACCTTTTGGAAAGGTGTTTCCGCCCCAATTGACAGCCCAACTATCTCGACATCTAAACTTCACTCGGCCTACTTTTAAGTACAGTTCAATCTCCCAAATACTTTGGTCTTCATTTGTTTGTGTCATAGGTGTAGAATGAGCTCCAACGTCATCAAAACCATTGATTGAAGTGCCTATAATACCAACGTCTTGAAATAATAATTTCACATCTGGGTAGTAATTTTTAATCAATTTGAGCATGGCAAGTGCATCATTGTGTAATACTTCGAAATCTAATGTATAAATCGATAATTGAGTACGTTTTGATTTTAAATGTGCTCTAAATTTCTTGTCTTGTAGTAGATTTTTCGAATTTTCAATATCTTCCTTATTATAATAAGTGCTATCACCTGTGAAGCCTAAATATCTTTTTTCGATATCCAGTCTTGGAAAAGCAATATTATTTTTCAAAAGGAATTCATCAATTTTTGGATTAACTATATTAAAATTATCACCATTTTTATTGGATACAAGTGTAGCATAGCTTTGTAATTGGTTTGCTAATTTTGTCTGTTCGACGTTTTCGGAATTATAATTTAAATCCTTAAGAATTTGCAATGATTCAGAATTATAGTCATGTTTGCTGATAAACGTAATAGACCATAGAGCCAGAGGCAAATCTTGTGAAGGAATGCTATCATTATTATTTAATATTAAATCAATGGTGTTTACATGATTTTGGGCGCTTCTTGTTGCATAGTCAAAATACCAGGAATCATCTGTTATGGTATTGTATAGCTGTTCTAGCGTAGTTTTAAACTGAATTTCCTCTTTTCGCTTTTCATTCCAGTTTTGTAATTGTAAAGCCATAAAAATACCCAGCATAATGAGTATGACTTCACCAAAAGCGTATCTAAAATATTTTTGAAATTTATTCTCGTTCGCAAGTTGTTTACGAATGTTTCTAAAGATATTATTCAAATTTAAATGGTTGGTTAAATAGGCAAAAACAATAAACTTGAGGATTTATAAATATAGTAAAATAAATAGATAATAATTACCAACTACCTCCCGAACCACCACCAGAGAAGCCTCCGCCACCAAATCCGCCACCAAATCCGCCTCCAGAACTTCCACCTCCAAAGCCACCTCCAGAACGTCCGCCAAAACCGCCGCGTCCTAAATTACTTAAAATAATGGCGTCCCAGATATCAAAACCGCCGTGTTTGTTACCTCGGTTACCGCCACCTCCACGTCTATTTTTTGAAATAGAGATAATAATGATAATGAATATGATGAATAAAATAAATATTATTTGATATGGAAAAGGTTGTGATTCAACGGGTCTGCTGCCTTGATAAGCCCCAGTTAAAATTTCAAAAATGGCATCAACACCTTTATCTAAACCATTATAATAATCACCGTTTTTAAATTCAGGAATTATAACGTTTCGCGTAAGCTCACCAACAATACCTGCAGTAAGCCTGTCTTCAACACCATAGCCAGGTGAAATCCAAATTTTCCTGTCGTCTTTGGCTAATAATATAAAAACCCCATTGTCTTCTTTCGCTTGGCCAATCCCCCATTTTTGACCCCATTTTGGTGCGAGTAAACCAATATTTTCACCGTTTGTTGTACTGATTATAACGACTACAATTTGTGTTGATGTAGTGTCTGAATATTTAATAAGCTTATTTTCTAAAGCACTTTTTTCTGAACTTGATAATAAGTTTATATAATCATAAACACTTGTTTGTTCTTTTGGTAAGTCTGGAATGTCAAATTGGCTATAAGAAAAGCAGGTAAATAAAAATGCAACTAAAAAAGCCATCTGTTTAATTAAGCCTTTTACGCTAAATTGAAAATTGATATTTAATACAGAATATATCATTGTTGTATTATCCTTTGGAAATGTCGTCAGAAAGTTCATTTTTATCTCCATGTACCCATGGGAAATGTTTTTCTAATTCCTTGCCGGCTTTTAAAACACCTTCAACCAGACCTTGTTTAAAATTTCCATTTTTAAAATGCATCTGAATTAAGTCTTTAGTACTATCCCAAAAATCATTGGGAACTGAATCATTAATTCCTTTATCACCATAAATAACAAAAGTCCTGTCTTTTATAGCTACATAAATAAGAACACCATTTTGTTCTTTAGTATTATCCATTTTTAAATAATGAAACACTTCTAAAGCACGATTAAAAGCATCTAAGCCTGATGTTTTTTCTATGTGCACACGAATTTCTCCAGAAGTGTTTAACTCTGCCGTTCTTATCGCTTCAATGATTTCCTGTTCTTCTTGTTTTGAAAGGAAATCTTCTACTTTAGACATATGTTTTAATTAAAATCAAATTCTACATCCACAGGTTTATCTGCGCCTGCCTCAGCATCAAAATATGGTTTTCCTTCAAAATTAAAAAGACCAGCTAATATAGAATTCGGGAATGTTTTTACATGATTATTGAATGGCTTAATCGCTTCATTATATCTGGTTCTGGCTGTTTGAATGGTATTTTCAGTACTCGTTAATTCATCCTGAAGTTTTAAGAAATTTTCATTTGCTTTTAACTCCGGATAACGTTCTACAGTAACCAATAATCTTGACAAGGCACTACTTAATCCACCTTGAGCTTCATTAAACTGTTTAAGTTGTTCTGGTGTAATATTAGCAGGATCAATCGTGGTTTGTGTTGCTTTTGAACGCGCTTCAATCACATCTGTTAATGTTTTACGTTCAAAATCTGCAGCACCTTTTACAGTGTTCACTAGATTGCCAATAAGATCATTTCTTCGTTGATAGGAGGTTTGAACATTACCCCAGGCTTCACTAACATTCTCATTTAATTTAACGGCGTTGTTATTAAATCCAACAGCCCATCTGTATACACCAAAAATTATAACTAATATTATAATTACCGGAATTAACCATTTTTTCATGATTTTCTAATTTTTAAAGTTTAAGTTTTTAGTTAAGCGTATTTGAAGTATTAGTTGATACATTTTAAAAAATGTTACATCTGATTTTTAATTTTTATCAGTTCAGATTTTATATCTTCTAATTTACTAATAATTTCAAAGTTATTTAGGGTTTTTTGCTTTTCTTCTTTAAGATGGGTTTTGGCACCTTCAAGTGTGAATCCACGCTCTTTAACTAAATAGTATATAAGTTTTAGGTTTTTAATGTCTTCAGGTGTAAATTTTCTATTGCCCTTGGCATTTTTTTTAGGTTTGAGTACATCAAATTCTTTCTCCCAAAACCTTATCAAAGAAGTATTTACCCCAAAAGCTTCGGCAACTTCGCCAATACCGTAATATCGTTTTTCGGGTAATTCTATATACATTAGTCTAAAGATTGGTTTTCTAATGACGCATTTTCTAATAGTTTGTTAAATTCTTCAGCAGTTAAACTTCCGTAATAGAAATTAATTGGATTTATACGTACATCATCTTTAAAGATTTCATAATGGCAATGTGGAGCTTCAGAACGCCCCGTACTACCAACGAAACCAATTAATTCTCCACGTTTTATTTTTTGGTTTTTCTTAACGTTATATTTAAATAAATGGGCGTATAAACTAACGTAACCATAACCATGATCAATTCTTATATGTTTTCCATATCCCGTGGCCCCTTCGTCTGCGCGAACTACTACACCATCACCGGTTGCATATATAGGTGTTCCTTTAGGAGCAGAAAAATCCATTCCCCAATGCATTTTTCTAACCTTTGTAAAAGGGTCTGATCGCATTCCAAATCCCGAAGCCATTCTTTTTAAGTCTTCATTTTTAACTGGTTGAATAGCTGGAATAGCGGCCAATAGTTTTTCTTTTTCTTCAGCTAGTTTAGCTATTTCATCCAGAGATTTTGATTGGACAACAATTTGTTTTTGTAAAACGTCTAATCGTTTACTGGTTTCTATTATTAATTTTGAATTATCAAAGCCTTCTAAATTTTTATATCTGTTAATACCACCAAATCCGGCCTTACGTTGTGCGTCAGGTATAGGGTTTGCTTCAAAAAACACGCGATAAATATTATTATCTCTATCTGCAACATTTGCTAATACATTTTCAGCAACATCCATTTTCTTGTTAAGTAATTGAAACTGTAATTGTGAGTTTTGTAGCTCTCTTTTAAGAGCCCTTTCCTTAGGTGATTCAACATATTGGCTAGCAAGGAAAACAAATAAAAAGCCAAATAGAGCAGAACCCAATAAGAACATGAAAGCATATTTAAGGGTGGTTCTTTTTTTTCTCTCTATTTTTCGGTAAGAAAGAGATTCTGGATCGTAATAATATTTTACCTTACTCATTACTTAAATTATGCTATTTTTGCACTTTATTAAACTCACAATTTTTTAGAAAATTGTCGATGTAACAATCAAAGATAAAAAATTGTTTTGCAATAAATATAATTTAACAAAATAGTAACCATTTTACTGAAATGAAATCTCAAGATATTCGATCAAAATTTTTAAAATTTTTTAAAGAAAAAAATCATAGTATCGTGTCGTCGGCTCCTTTGGTTTTAAAAAACGACCCTACCCTAATGTTTGTGAATTCGGGAATGGCACCGTTTAAAGAGTATTTTTTAGGAAACTCCAAACCTGTAAGTAATAGAATAGCTGATACACAAAAATGCTTGCGCGTATCGGGTAAACATAATGACTTAGAGGAAGTAGGTTATGACACATACCATCATACGTTGTTTGAAATGCTTGGCAACTGGAGTTTTGGCGATTATTTTAAAAAGGATGCAATTGCATGGGCTTGGGAATTTTTAACTGATGTTTGCGGAATTGATAAGGATATTCTTTATGTAACAGTTTTTGAGGGAAATGAAGAGGATAAGTTGCCTATGGATTTGGAAGCTTTTGATTTGTGGAAGCAATTTATTTCAGAAGACCGTATTTTAAAAGGTAACAAGAAAGATAATTTTTGGGAAATGGGAGATCAGGGTCCATGTGGACCTTGTAGCGAGATACATGTCGATATCCGTTCTGCTGAAGAAAAAGCAAAAGTGTCTGGTAAAGATTTGGTTAACAAAGATCACCCTCAAGTAGTTGAAATTTGGAATCTGGTATTTATGCAATATAATAGAAAGGCGAATGGTTCATTGGAAGCCTTGCCAAATAAGCATATTGATACAGGCATGGGTTTTGAGCGGTTGTGTATGGTATTGCAGGGAGTCCAGTCAAATTATGATACAGATGTTTTTACTCCAATAATTAGAGAGATTGAAACCATTACTAATACTAGTTATGGCAAAAATAAAGATGTAGATGTTGCAATTCGAGTGATTGCTGATCATGTTAGAGCGGTGGCTTTTTCAATTGCCGATGGGCAGTTACCAAGTAATACGGGTGCTGGTTATGTGATTCGTAGAATATTAAGACGTGCGATTCGTTATGGATTCACTTTTTTAAATCAAAAAGAACCCTTCATTTATAAACTAGCAGAAACATTAAGTATTCAATTAGGATCCGCTTTTCCAGAACTTAAATCCCAAGAACGATTAATTGAAAATGTCATTAAAGAAGAAGAAAGCTCTTTTTTAAGAACTTTAGATCAAGGGTTGCTTTTATTGGATCGAGTTATTGAAAATACTACGAATAAAATAATTGAAGGAGAAAAGGCCTTTGAATTATATGACACCTATGGATTTCCATTAGATTTAACACAACTTATAGCCCGTGAAAAAGGGTATAGTATAGATGAAGTTGGGTTTAAATCTGAAATGAAAAAACAAAAAGAACGTTCAAGAGCAGCCTCAGCTTCTGAAACTTCTGATTGGGTTGAGGTAATGGAGGATGATATTGAGGAGTTTATTGGTTATGATACGCTAGAAGTTGATGTAAAATTAACTAGATACAGAAAAGTTCTCTCAAAAAAAGATGGTGAGCAATTTCAATTGGTATTTAACATGACGCCATTTTATCCTGAAGGTGGTGGGCAAATTGGAGATAAAGGTTCTTTAGAGGCATCAAATGGAGATGTTATTTATGTATTGGATACCATAAAGGAAAACAATGTAATTATTCACATTACAAAGCATTTACCAAAACATTTAACTGAAACTTTTAAAGCGGTTGTAAATAAGGAATATCGAGATCTTTCAGCCAGTAATCACACAGCAACGCATTTATTACATCAGGCCTTACGAACCATTTTGGGAACACATGTTGAACAAAAAGGGTCATTAGTAAAACCACAATCGTTGCGTTTTGATTTTTCACATTTTGCAAAAGTAGATTCTGATCAATTGCAGGAAATTGAAGATTTTGTTAATGCAAGAATTAGGGAGAATTTACCTTTAATAGAACAACGTAACATACCAATGAAAAAGGCGTTGGATGAAGGTGCCATTGCGTTATTTGGCGAAAAATATGGCGATAGTGTAAGAGCTATTCGTTTTGGGCAATCAATGGAATTGTGTGGTGGAACTCATGTGAAAAATACTGGTAGTATCTGGCATTTTAAAATTAAATCAGAAGGGGCTATAGCGGCAGGTATACGAAGAATTGAAGCTATAACAAATATGGCAGTCGCCGATTATTTTGAAGCTGTAGACAAGCAATTTGAAACTTTAAAACACGCACTTAAAAACCCAATTGAACCAATTAAGGCTGTTACCAATTTACAAGAAGAAAATGCAAATCTTAAAAGGCAAATTGAAGCCTTGTTGAAAGAGAAAGCAAAAAACATAAAAGGTGATTTAAAAAACGAACTTACTGAAATTAATGGGATTCAATTTTTGGCAAAGCAATTAGATTTGGACGCTTCAGGTCTAAAGGATGTAGCGTTTGATATTGGAAGTCAATATGATAATTTGTTTTTATTGTTTGGTTCGGAACAAGAAGGTAAGGCCTTTTTAACCTGTTATATTTCCAAAGAATTAGTTGCTAGTAGATCTTTAAATGCGGGCCAAGTGGTGCGAGAACTTGGTAAATTTATTCAAGGTGGAGGTGGCGGACAACCATTTTTTGCAACAGCAGGAGGTAAAAAGCCAGAAGGTATAAAAGAGGCATTGGAGAAAGCAAAAGATTATTTAAAATAGCACCTAAATTCAAGTTAATTGAATGTTTCTAATTAATGAAATTACAAACGCAAATACCATTTATCAAGCAATCTGATAATTTAATAAATTATTCTTCAGATCTATTATTGCTAGGGTCTTGCTTTGTTGAAAATATTGGGAATAAACTTGAATATTTTAAGTTTCAGAACCTAGTAAATCCATTTGGTATTTTATTTCAGCCAAAAGCTATTGAGGTCTTAATATCTGCCGCAATCGATAAAAAGCATTATACTGAAAAGGATATTTTTTTTTATAATGAGCAATGGCATTGTTATGATGCACATTCCAAGCTAAGTAACTCCAATAAGCAGGAATTACTTTCAAATCTTAATCTTAACTTAGAGTTAAGCAATCAGCAAATTCTTAAGGCCTCTCATGTAGTAATAACTTTAGGAACTGCATGGGTTTATCGAAATATCGAAACAAATGCTCTAGTTGCTAATTGTCATAAAGTACCACAAAAACAATTCTCAAAAGAATTGTTAACAGTTGAAGCGATTGTACAATCACTTCAAAACATAGTATCTCTGGTGAAAAATGCAAACCCTAAGGCAACTATCATTTTTACAGTATCTCCGGTACGCCATCTTAAAGATGGTTTTATAGAAAATACCCAAAGCAAAGCGCATTTAATAAGCGCTATACATTCTATAGTAAAAAGAGGTATATATTATTTTCCTTCGTATGAAATTATGATGGATGAACTGCGTGATTACAGATTTTATGATGACGATATGTTACATCCAAACAGTGTGGCAATTGAATATATTTGGGAGAAATTCAATAAAGTATGGGTTTCTGATGAGTCTCAAACAGTAATGGACGAGGTTGATGATATTCAAAAAGGGTTACAACACAGACCTTTTAATCCGCATTCCGAATCACATCAAAAATTTCTTAAAAATCTTGACACCAAAATCCAACATCTCCAATTAAAAGTTCCTTCCATTAATTTTTAGAACATTGGAACAGGATTAAATAAAACTTAAGGTAAATATATTAAAGAAACTGATTAACTTTTTTTATCACAGTTAGTCGAAAATTTAATTAAGTATGAACTAATTAACTTACATTTAGCCTGCTATTAATCAATTAATATTTTGAAAATACCAGTTAAAGAAATCCATAAAAGATTTTTCAGCTGGTATTTTATTTTTCTTTTATAGTTTGCTATACAAACTAGACCAGCCACCTCCATTTAAAGTTTCAATACCATTACTGTTCAAAATACTGGCCGCGCTTCCAGAACGCATACCACTGGCACAACATGCAATTACTGGTTTGTTAAGTTTTTTTATACTTGCCATTTGAGAGTTTAAGTTTTGTAAGGGTATGTTTTTTGAACCTGGAATAGCGCCTTGTGCAAATTCAGCCCTAGTTCTTACATCTATAACAATTGCTCCCCTAGATTGAAAGTCTTTTATTTTTTCCGTTTTGTTCCCAATTAGAAAATCAAATAGTCCCATATGTTTTTTTAAATTTTATGCAAATTAATTTAATTTATTATCTAATGAATGTAACAATGGTTACAAGGGTATTTTTTCAGTATCTTCATACTTTAAAAATGGACACAAAAATAATAGGTTTATTTTAATAAATAAAAAATGTTAGGTTTAAGAACAACAATTTATAAGGTTAGTGATTTAGAAGCTGCAAAATCATGGTATAGTAAGGCCTTTAAAGCGGAAGCATATTTCGATGAACCTTTTTATGTTGGATTTAATATAAACGGGTATGAACTTGGTTTGTTGCCAGAAGAGAATGTAATTGCGAAGGGGGAAGGGGTTATGTCATATTGGGGTGTTGATGATATTTTTAAGACTTATAATTATTTGATTGAATTAGGTGCCTTACCACATGAAGCTCCTGTAAATGTTGGAGGAGAATTAATGGTTGCTACAGTGTATGATCCATGGAAAAATATAATAGGAATTATTTATAATCCATATTTTAAATTAGAAAATGAATAAAGAGACGTTAATAGAAGTCCATAATAGAGTGAAGCCTTATATTCATAAAACGCCAGTGTTAACGTCTGAGTTAATCAATGAAATGGTCGGTGCTCAAGTTTATTTTAAATGCGAAAACTTTCAAAAAATGGGAGCTTTTAAAATGCGAGGGGCAGCGAATGCAATATTAAGTTTATCAAATGAAGAGCGTAGTAAAGGTGTCGTTACTCATTCTTCAGGAAATTTCGCGCAAGCCTTGTCGTTAGCAGCAAAAAAAATGGGGGTTAAGGCCTATATTGTAATGCCAAAAAATGCACCTCAGGTAAAAAAAAATGCCGTTAAAACCTATCAGGGAGAAATTATTGAATGCGACTCTAATCCAATAGCACGTGAAGAAATGGCAGCAGAAGTTCAAAAAGAAACAGGTGCGACATTTATTCATCCTTCCAATGACGATGCTGTTATTTACGGTCAAGGAACAGCTGCCATGGAATTACTTGAAGCTTATCCAGATTTAGATTATATATTTTCTCCGGTTGGTGGAGGAGGCCTGATTGCAGGAACGGCATTAGCAGCCAAGTATTTTTCAAATCATTGTAAAGTGATTGGAGGTGAGCCAAAAAATGCCGATGATGCATATCGTTCTTTAATAAGTGGAAAAATAGAAGTGAATGATCAAGTAAATACAATAGCCGATGGTTTACGAACTTTTTTAGGAGACAGAAATTTTCCTATTATTAAAAAGTACGTACACCAAATTATTAGGGTAGAAGAGGATGAAATTGTTGAGGCAATGAAATTTATTTGGGAACGCATGAAAATTATTATTGAACCTTCAAGTGCAGTGGCTTTTGCGGCACTATTAAAAAATAAATCTGAGTTTAAAAATAAAAACATTGGTGTTATTCTTTCTGGAGGAAATGTTGATGTAGAAAATCTGCCATTTTAATGATTTATTATTAAGTTTGAATAATAATTGTATCTTGTTTTTAAGGGAAAAAATATGAATGAGCCATATGTGAAATTAGTAATTGAAAATAGTATAGGATATATTACTTTTTTTCATCCTGATCAAAATGCATTACCTAGTGATAGTTTGGCTGAATTAGAGCGAACTATTTATAATGCAGGAATAAATCAATCTATAAAAATAATTGTTTTAAAAAGTGGTGGCGATAGAACCTTTTGCGCAGGAGCTAGTTTTAAAGAACTTATTAATATTTCTACTCCAAAAGAGGGGGAGCAATTTTTCTTAGGCTTTGCGAATGTTATTAATGCCATGCGAAAATGTCCAAAACTCATAATTGGCCGAGTTCAGGGTAAAGCAGTTGGTGGCGGCGTAGGTTTAGCTGCAGCGACAGATTATTGTCTCGCAACACAATATGCCTCTATAAAATTAAGTGAATTGAGCATTGGTATTGGTCCTTTTGTCATTGAACCCGCCGTTTCTAGAAAAATGGGAGTAAATGCAATGTCGCAAATGACAATGAATGCTGAAACTTTCTATACGCCTGATTTTGCCAAAGAAAAAGGCTTATATGCTGAAGTTTATAATTCGGTCGAGGAATTAGATGTAGCAGTTAATATATTAGCAGAGAAATTAGCAGGTTATAACTCTGAAGCGTTGAACAAAATTAAAACCGTGTTTTGGCAAGGAACTAATCATTGGGGTGCTCTTTTAGAAGAGCGTGCTAAAATAAGTGGAGAATTGGTTTTGAGTGACTTTACTAAAAAAACTTTGAAACGTTTTAAATAACTATATAGATAATTTTTTTTTATTTATTATTTCTAAACCATTATCGATTAAATGTCCAACTTCCGGTCTCTTTCGTTTAATTGTTTCTAAATGTTCTAAACAGCTCATTCTTAAGTTTTTTTCATTACCCATAATAGCTAATTCATAAATTTCTATTGGTAATAACCAATCATTTGAATGATTTTTTACAAGTTCTTCCAAAACTTTTGTTCTTGAAATAGTATTATTTTTTCCCTCTCTGTAATCTCTAATTTGTTGATACAATTTTTCTAATTGTAATTGGTTTTCAGATTTTTTAACATGAATAGTTTGAGATGTTGGTACGTGCGTTATCAAATTAAAACTATTTAAGTCTGCTGGTCCAGAAAAAGCTGAAACAACTTCTTTCCCTACAGCCATATCAAAAATGCCCCAATCAGGTTGAAATAAAATTTGGTCTAAATGCTTTACTGTACAGTTTTTAAAACTTACTAAAATAATTTTCCCCTGCAGATTACGTTTTCCAGTTATAATTTCACCAGAAACAGTAATGCCTCCTTCAAATTCTAAAGTTATATTACGTTCTTCATAAATGTTATAAGCACTTAAATCACGTGGGCTCATATCTTCAATCGCCAAATTAATTCCTTTTAATTTTCCAATGGGCGACCCAAATCCTTGTTTGTGATTTTCAATACCATGACCAATTAATTCCTTTTCTCTATATGCGAGGGCCGTTTCACCGGTTGTTTGGATATATACAGGTTTGCCTTCATGGTCAATAACGGTATTAAATATTCCTGAAACTTGTAAACCTGTACTTAATTCGATTGTACCTAAAGCTTCTGATTGAATGAGTTTTTTAATACCTGAAAGGCCTCCTTTTCTTAAAGACATAGTATTTGCAAATTCTTCTAAAATAAGACTTAAATGAGCAAAATCTGGAGTAACAAAAAGCTGCGGTTGAGGTTTAGTAATGTCAAAATCTTTAAATGTGGCCTCAATAGTATACGGTAGTTTTTTTACTGCATCGGTCATACACCAAGCGCTTTCACCAATCGAGGAGAGTAAACCTGCTCCATATATTTTTGGGTTGTTTAAGGTCCCAATCAATCCGTATTCAACCGTCCACCAATGTAAATTTCTAATAAGTGCCATTTCGCTTGGCTCTCCCATATTTTGTTGAAGGTATTCAACATGTTTTTCTGCATCAGCAATATCATTTGGAGAGGAATTTGGAGCTTCTTTTATGATGGATAACTTCCTTACGGCTTCATATAATTCATAATCTTTTGCAGACGAGATGGCTTTACATCCAATTTCTCCAAAACGTCGTAAATACTCAGCATATTCAGGATTTGCAATAATTGGCGCATGACCAGCACCTTCATGAATAATGTCTGGAGCAGGAGTATATTCAATATGATCTAATTGTCTAATATCACTGGCAATGACTAATACGTTATAGGCTTGAAATTCCATAAAAGCATTTGGCGGAATAAAGCCATCAACAGCAACAGCTGCCCATCCAATATCTTTTAGAATTCGATTCATTCCATACATATTTGGGATTTGATCAATCGATATGCCTGTTTGATTTAAACCATCCAAATAGGATTTATGTGCCACTTTACTTAAAAAATCGACATTTTTACGCATTACATAGCGCCATACAGCCTGGTCAATTGCTGAATAATCATTATAGTTTTGAGGTTTAATGAATTGACGTAGGTGTTTTGGTAACTTATTTAAAATAGTGTTTGATTCTATTGAATTATTCATAGCTGTTTCTGAATGCGATGGAGTAAAAATACAAATAATGAATATATATGAGAAAGTGGAAATAAGTTAAATAAAAAAGCGACTCAATTTGAGTCGCTTTTGATTTTTTATTGTTTTGTACCTGGAGGATATTTTTCCATAATTTTAGCAACAAATTCTTTTATAAGCGCATCTTTTTTGTCCATATTTCTGGTTAAATAACCAGTCCCCATACCTTGCCAAACAAGTTCCTTTTTATTAGCATCAATAAGGTCAATAAATAAAGTCCCTTCAGTTGATGTTGAAACCGAAGCAGGTTGATTCCATCCCCATCCCCAGCCAGGTCCATATCCACCCCAACCCCAAGCGCCATAACCCCAATAGTTGTTATAAACGTCTACGCGTTGATTTGATTTCGTAAATAAACTTATAAGTAAGTCTGGGTTTTCTGATTTTGTAAATCCTTTTGCTAATAATTCAGTTTCAATGGCACGAAGTATTCTACGTTTATCAAGGTCGCTTATTTCTGCTTTATCAATTCCAGTTTTAAAAAAGGCAAAGGTTTTGTAATTGTTAAAATCGGCAGCTTTATCATAATCAGTAGATACTTTTATAGAACTGCAAGATGTTGCTATCAATAGTATTAATAATACTGGTAGCACTTTAAAGATTCTTTTCATTTTCTTTTTTTTAATGGTTATCACGAATTTAATAAATTATCATCTACAATATTAGGTAATGTTACTTTTAGATTGGGCTCCATCTCCATGGCTCTTTTAATGGCAAAAATTGCACCGTCATTTCTGGCCCAACTTCTTCTAGCAATTCCATTATTAACATCCCAAAATAACATGGATTTTAATCGTCTTTCTGCATCACTACTACCATCAAGAACCATACCAAAACCACCATTTATAACTTCTCCCCAACCAACTCCACCGCCATTATGTATGCTTACCCATGTGGCTCCTCTAAAGCTATCTCCAATAACGTTTTGAATTGCCATATCGGCCGTGAACTTCGATCCATCATAAATGTTGCTTGTTTCTCTAAAAGGCGAATCAGTACCTGAAACATCGTGATGATCTCTACCTAAAACAACCACTCCAATGTCTCCATGTTTTATAGCTTGATTAAAGGCTTGTGCGATTTTCATTCTACCTTCGGCATCGGCATATAAAATTCGCGCTTGCGAACCCACTACTAATTTATTTTCTTGAGCCCCTTTTATCCATTGAATATTATCGGCCATTTGTTGCTGAATTTCAATTGGTGAATGCTTCATTATATCTTCTAAAACTTCACATGCAATAGTGTCAGTTATTTCTAAGTCTTTTGCTTTTCCGGAAGTACAAACCCATCTAAATGGTCCAAAACCATAATCGAAACACATGGGCCCCATAATGTCTTGAACATAACTAGGATACATAAAATCAATGCCGTTTTTAGCCATTATTTTAGCACCGGCACGCGAAGCTTCCAACAAAAATGCATTGCCATAATCAAAAAAATAAGTACCCTTCTTGGTGTGTTTATTAATGGCATCTACGTGGCGTCTTAAGGTTTCTTGCACTTTTTGTTTAAAGAGTTCAGGGTTTATTACCATTAATTCATTTGCTTCTTCAAAAGAAATATTTACAGGATAATAACCTCCAGCCCAAGGATTATGTAATGAAGTTTGATCGCTACCTATATCAATGGTAAGTTCTTCCTTAGCAAATCCTTCCCAAACGTCTACTACATTACCCAAATATCCTATTGAAACAGTTTCATTTTGTGTTTTAGCTTTTTTAACTCGTAAAACAAGTTCATTTAAGTCAGTTATTATTTCATCAATCCAACCTTGTTCGTAGCGGATTTTGGTAATTTTAGGATTCACTTCTGCACAAACAGTGATACAACCAGCTATATTTCCAGCTTTTGGCTGTGCACCAGACATTCCACCCAGTCCAGAAGTTACAAATAAATGACCTTTAGGAGATTTTTTGATTTTTCTAAAGGCATTTAAAACAGTGATTGTAGTTCCATGAACTATACCTTGAGGTCCTATATACATATAACTTCCAGCGGTCATTTGACCGTATTGTGTCACACCCAAAGCATTGAAGGTTTCCCAGTCGTCTGGTTTGGAATAGTTTGGAATCATCATACCATTAGTAACAACGACTCTCGGAGCTTCTTTATGTGACGGGAACAGGCCTAAAGGGTGACCAGAATACATGACCAAAGTCTGTTCATCGTTCATTTCAGCAAGATATTTCATGACCAGTCGATATTGCGCCCAGTTTTGAAAAACAGCACCATTACCGCCGTAAGTTATTAATTCATGGGGATGTTGTGCCACGGCATAATCCAGATTATTTTGTATCATGAGCATTATGGCGGCAGCTTGTTTTGATTTAGCTGGATATTCTTCAATTGGTCGGGCATACATTTTGTAATCTGGGCGTAAGCGATACATGTATATACGTCCATAAGTATCTAGCTCAGCTTTAAACTCCTTTATTAAGACCTCATGATGTTTTTTATCAAAATATCGTAATGCATTTTTTAGTGCTAATTTTTTTTGCTCAAAAGATAAAATATCTTTTCGTTTAGGAGCGTGATTTAAAGAGTCGTTAAAAGGTTTTGGACTTGGTAAAAGATTTGGAATGCCCTCTAATATCTGTTCTTGAAATGTCATGTATTGTTCTAATTTCGATTTTTGATTTTCTTTTCATTAAATCCATAAGGACAATGTCTGCAATTGCTTTCACAACAATAACCACGTTTTAATAAATATTGCTCTGTAAAACAACGATAGCCTTCAGGTGTTATATAATAATCACCTTCTTCTAATGGAATGATTTTTTTCATAGGTTCACAAAGATAACGTAATTTGGATAGATTTTTAAATAAGGAATTACATGATTTTATTCTATAAAATGATTAATTCAATTAAGATTTTAAGTTGAATTGCTGTTTTTTGGAGGGATATACTCTCATGCTGAATCTCATTTAAAGTAAGTTCATCAATTAAGATTTTAGTAATTTTTAAAGTATATTCGCATTCATGATTTTTGAGCTAAATAAAAGTGTTAATGAGCCCATTATACTGCCTAAAAAATATGGTGTGGAATTGTTTTTAAAGCGAGAAGACAAAATTCATCCGTTTATTTCAGGGAATAAATACAGGAAATTAAAATACAATATTGAAGAGGCGAAAAAAAAAGGGTTCAATAAACTATTAACTTTTGGAGGTGCCTATTCAAATCATATAGCAGCAGTTGCATTTGCCGGACAAGAATTTGGTTTTCAAACTATTGGAATAATTAGGGGTGATGAATTGGAAGATAAGATTGAAGAGAATCCTACGTTAATATTTGCGAGGGCTTGTGGAATGGAGTTTAAATTTATTTCGAGGCAATTATTTAGAGAAAAACATTCTGATGTATTTATAGAAAAATTGGAGAAAGAATTTGATCAATTTTATCTATTGCCTGAAGGAGGGACTAACAATTTGGCGGTTAAAGGCTGTGAGGAAATCTTAACGAAAGAAGATTGTGATTTTAATTTTATTTGCTGTGCAGGTGGTACCGGAGGAACAATTTCTGGTATAATTAATAGTTCAAAACCCAGTCAGAAAATTTTGGGTTTTCCGGCGTTAAAAGGTTCGTTTTTAAATAAAGATATTAGTAAATTTGTACGCAAAAAAAACTGGAATCTTATATTAGACTATCATTTTGGTGGTTATGCCAAAGTGAATATTGAATTAATTGAATTTATAAATAAGTTTAAAAGAGAAAATAATATCCAGCTTGATCCTGTATATACTGGTAAAATGATATTTGGAATTTTTGATTTACTTGAAAAGGGTTATTTCAAAGAAGGGTCGAAAATTTTAGCTATTCATACTGGTGGCTTACAAGGAATAGCAGGGATGAATAAGGTTTTAAAACAAAAAAAAATGCCAATAATTGAGTAGAGAAATGAAGAAAATTATAGTACTGTTGTTTTTAGGAATGTTTGTTTTTAGCTGTAGCTCAAGAAAAGTAACAGTAAAAAAAAGTATACCTTCTAAACCTAAAACAGAACACGTTGTAAAAGGCACGGAATATTATGAAGTAGAAGTTGTAGAAAACGAAGTTGAAAATGCTCCTTTTGAATCAATTACTATTAATTCAACAGAAGAGTATCTCGAAATATTTGGTGTAATTGCTCAAGAAGAGATGCGTTTGTACAGAATTCCAGCAAGTATAACTTTGGCTCAGGGAATATTAGAATCAAATTCTGGAAGAGGAAGGCTTTCTGTTGAGGCTAATAATCATTTTGGAATTAAATGTCATGACTGGACAGGGGCGACAATTAATCATGACGACGATGCGCTTCAAGAATGTTTTAGAAAATATAATAATGCGAAATATTCTTACCGAGATCATTCCTTATTCTTAACAAATCGTCAGCGATATTCAAAATTGTTTCAACTAGATATCGAAGATTATAAAGGGTGGGCAATGGAATTGAAAGCGGCTGGATATGCAACCGATAGAAAATATCCTGATAAACTTATAAGTTTAATAGAGCGATATAAATTATACAAATTGGATCGCGAAGTGCTAGGTGTTAAAGAGCCAATGGCAAATGAAAAAAATACTGATAATTCAAATAAGTATGTTGTAAGCAAAGGCGATACTTTGTATTCAATTTCAAAAAAATATAATTTAACAGTAAATGAGCTTCAAACCTTAAACGGATTGAACGGAAATGAAATAAATATTGGACAAGAATTATATGTGAGTCCTACATCTAAAAATTAATAATGTTTATGAATTATAAACGAAGTAGTGCATTATTTGCACAAGCAGAAAAAGTTATTCCTGGAGGTGTTAATTCACCAGTTAGAGCATTTAAAGCAGTTGGTGGAACGCCTATATTTGTTAAAGAAGCCAAAGGTGCTTATTTATATGATGAAGATGGGAATAAGTTGATAGATTACATAAATTCTTGGGGGCCTATGATTCTTGGTCATGCCTATGAGCCTGTAGTTAATGCGGTTATTGAAAAGGCCAAAAAAGGAACATCTTTTGGTATGCCAACTGAGATTGAAACAGAAATAGCAGAACTTGCGGTATCGATGGTTCCAAATATTGACAAAATACGTTTTGTGAATTCCGGAACTGAAGCTTGTATGAGTGCTATTAGATTAGCAAGAGGTTATACAGGAAAAGATAAAATAGTGAAATTTGCTGGCTGTTATCATGGTCATAGTGATTCATTTTTAATTCAAGCAGGAAGTGGTGCTGTTACATTTGGGTCGCCAAATAGTCCAGGTGTTACACAAGGAACTGCAAAAGATACGTTGCTTGCAAAATATAATGATATTGAAAGTGTAAAAGCCCTTCTTGAGGCAAATAAAGGAGAAATTGCATGTATAATTATTGAGCCTGTAGCTGGTAATATGGGGTGTATTCCTCCTAAAGACGGGTTTTTACAAGCCTTGAGAAATCTTTGTGATATCAACAATGTTTTACTCATTTTTGATGAGGTAATGACCGGGTTTAGATTAGCAAAAGGTGGCACACAGGAGCTTTTTAATTTAAAAGCCGATATTGTTTGTTTTGGAAAAGTGATTGGAGGAGGGTTGCCTGTTGGCGCCTTTGCAGCAAGAGAAGAGATTATGAATTATTTGGCACCTGTGGGACCTGTTTATCAAGCAGGAACTTTAAGTGGAAATCCCTTGGCTATGGCTGCTGGATTGGCAATGCTTAAAACACTAAATAATGATTCAGAACTTTTTAATCGTTTAGCTGAAAAAACGGCTTATTTGCATGAAGGATTCACTAAAGTTTTAAATGAAAACAATATAACTCATACTATAAATAGAGTAGGATCGATGATATCTATTCATTTTGCAGAAGAGCCTGTGGTCGATTTTGAAACCTCTGCAAAAGGTAATAATGAGACCTTTAAAAAATTCTTCCATGGGATGTTACAAGAAGGTATTTATATAGCTCCAAGTGCATTTGAAACTTGGTTTATTACAGATGCCTTGAGCTATGAAGATTTAAATACTACCATAGCCGCCGTTAAGAAGGTGACGAGTAAATTTTAAATAAAAAAGCCTTCCCAATAACTGGGAAGGCTTTTTTTTAACTAAAACTAATTTGATCTAAACTTAATAAACTCTATTTATTCCTGTTTTTTTCTTTGTGCGATTTATTGTGTTTATGTTTTTTTTCTTGCTGAGATTTCTCCCACTTCGCAAATTGATCTGTATTTAATACCTTTTTCATTTTAGCTTTCATTTCAATTTGTTTGTCTAAACGTTCATTGGTCATTTTTAAACGCTCTTCTTTTGCAGGCTTTTCTGTATTTGTACTTTCTTTTTGAGCTTTTCGCGCTTCCATTTTTGCTTTCCTTTCGATGGCATTTTCAAGATTTAGTTTTTTAATTTCTTTTTGCTGAGATTCATTTAAATCTAAATGTAAAGTCATTTTTTTTGTTTGTAACTCAGCTATTTCTTCTGGGGTGTAATCCTGATAGCGTTCCATTTTGTCTCCACGTTCTTTATTCTGGTGTTGTTTTTTGTCCTGAGCAGTCACTTGAATAACTGCTAATGCTAAAACTATAAATACTATTTTTTTCATGTTATAATTTTTTAAGAGTTTGTTTGCATTTAAGACCAACATAACCCTAAAAGGTTTAAACTTAGTTAGTGTTTTAACTTTGGATTAACATTTGTTAGTTGGCAATCTGTGCAGTTTTGACGAGCTCTAAAGTAGTTTTTAAAAGAGGCTTTCTTTCCATCTTACTCTTTAACCACGCGTAAAAGCTCATCACAAAAATATCTTCTTGTTTTCCACTGACCCATTCAAAAGAGAGTTCCACTTTATTTTTAAATGCTAGGGAAGTGATTTTTTCTGGGGCATTAAAATAATCATAAACCAAATTTAAATAAGTTAATACGCGTTGTTGTTTTATGTCTTTTAAAAATTTAGAATAATTTCTTCTAAAACTCAGAATTCTGGATTCTACTAAATCTATATTTTTAAGTTCTATATGTAATAAAATCTCAATTAAATTCTTTTTTATCACCCATTCTTTTCCGGCTTTTTCAATATACCATCTGTCTGTATGGTAAAATTTGGAGAATATTTCACGTGCTTTTTGAAAATCGTCTTTTTGAAAATACATCATAACCATACTTAAATGAATGTCTAATAGTGATTCTAAGTCTGAATGTTTTGAAATTAAATAGGGTTGAAGAATATTGATAGCTTCTTCTTGGCTATTTAAGAAGTTTAAATTTAGGGCCAAGAGTAATTTATATTTTAGTTTAAATTCATTATAAAATTTTCCTTTTTTTTGAAACATTAAATCATTTTGCATATCTAAATACTCTAATGATTCATTGAATTTTTTATTTCTAAAAAGGGTGTATGCTAATAAGTATAAAACTTGAATGTGGTAATATAACTGCTTTTCTTTATTCTTATGTGTGAGTAATATAGCATATGTATTTTTTAAAAACGGCTCAATTTTCAAGTAATCATTAGAGGCAAAAGCAGAAATAGTAACGATTTTCATTAATTGATATAAAGACATAAAAGACATAGATTCTGTTACGTCGATGCCGTAGATTTCTAGAGTTTCATTAACTAAATTTTGAAAATTTATAAATTCACCCTTCACTGTTACTTCATTAATGGATTCTCTAATTTTTGCATAGGCAATATTTAATCGATCTTCCTGAACATAATATTTTTGGTTTATTTGAAATTTTTCTATGAGTTCATCCAGTTTTACAGAAGGGTTGGAATAGGCGTATTGGATTTTTGTGTGATAAATTTCATTAAGTAAGGGAAATAAGTTGTTGTCTTCAGCTAGGACTTCGGCTCTGTCTAAAATATTATAAGCAACTTTATATTGTTTATGAAGCAAAAAGGTTCTTGAAGCTAAAATGTATTTAATTATTTGCATATCAATTACTTTTTCTTCTTCTAAGCTTGAGTTAGCCGTAAAATCAATAATTGATTGATAGAGACGTTTCCTTAAAGCATGATACGCGTCTTTCTTATAAGTTTTGTAAAGTTTTAGGCAAACTTCTTTTGAGGATAGCTCATTCTTCATTAAAAGTTTAAAAAGTTGGATGTTTTTGGTGTCTAATCTTTTGTTTTTCTTTTCTAAAAACAAGATGAAATGTTGTTGATCTTCTATTGAAAGCGTGGTAACTATTTCATTTAAATTAGTCATTATATCGTCAGTAATTATAATTATATATAATCAAATATAGGTCTTATAAGGTTAAAATGATATAATATATCGTCAGTAATATTTAAAAATTGAGTTTTAATATTTGCAGAAGTGCCTCAAATTTGTCCTGTAATCATTAAAATATATTAGTATGAATCAACATTTAAATAATTAGAGATTTTAAATGTTTAAAATTAAGTTAAACTATTAAAAACAAATATTATGAGTTATCAAACAACAGTTTCTGTAGATGAAAAAACAGAAAAAAAAGACAATAAAAAAGAAATTAAAATTTTTGATCAAAAACCAACTCCGGCATTTATAGGGGCTTCATGGTTAGCTTTATTAATAGGTATGACCTCTTATTGTATAGGTCTTTGGAATGCAGATATGCAATTAAATGAAAAGGGGTATTATTTTACCATTTTACTTTTTGGGTTGTTTTCTGTTATTTCTTTACAAAAGGCGGTAAGAGATAAATTGGAAAATATCCCAATTACAGAAGTTTATTACGGCATAAGCTGGTTAACAACCGTTACCTCCATAGTGCTTTTAATTATTGGTCTCTGGAATGCTGATTTATATTTAAGTGAAAAAGGATTTTATGGAATGGCTTTTACCTTAAGTTTATTTTCATCTATCGCGGTTCAAAAAAACATACGAGATATACAATATATTGACAGGGGTATTGAAGAAGATAAAAAATGTTAAGTAAAACCAATAAATTAATGGGTTTGTTTTGATGATTGCATGATTAACCCTAAACCCCACAGTTATATGCTGTGGGGTTTAATTTGTGTTTTAGTTTTTATTGTATATTAGTCTCTTAATGAATGTATTTTTTATGCCTTATTGGTTACATTTTACTATTGTACTATTTATAATCTACATTATAATAAGTGTTGCTATATATTATTTGCAGGACTATTTGTTGTTTAAACCAGAAAAGCTACCAGAAGATTTTCAATTTTATTATGAAAATCAGGATATTAAAGAATATAATCTAGAAACCCGTGATGGTGCTGTAATTAATGCCTTGCTTTTTAAGCCAAAAGGAGAATCAAAGGGTATTGTTTTTTATCTAAAAGGAAATTCCAAAAGTATAAAGGGTTGGGGAAAATTTGCAGTAGATTTTACAAGGCATAATTATAATGTTTTGATGGTTGATTATCGCGGTTTTGGAAAAAGTACCGGAAGGCGTTCGCAAAAGGCAATAAAAAGAGATTTACAGGAGGTTTATAATAAAATAAAGGAAGAAACTTCTGAAAATAGAATTATTGTATACGGGCGTTCATTAGGATCTGGTTTTGCTGCAAAATTAGCCTCGATGAATAGTCCAAAAATGCTTATCCTAGATGCACCTTATTATAGTTTAACTAAGGTAACAGCAAGATACGCACCTTTTATGCCTTTATCTATTTTAATAAAATATCCATTACCAACTTATAAATGGTTAAAATATGTGCAATGCCCAATTCACATTATTCATGGGACAAATGATACCTTAATTCCATATAAAACAAGTGTGAAGCTTTCAAAAGTAAACCCTAAATTAACCAAGTTGCATACGGTTATAGATGGTGGGCATAAAAATTTAAATAATTTTGAATCCTATCATAAAATGCTTGATGAGATTATTAATGCAAAATCAGAACCAATAGATTTATCAACAACAAGTATTCATGTTAAACATGGCGCAAAAAAGAAAACAGACGGTTAGAAAAATGCTGATAGGTTTTGTAGGCTTGTATTTTGTAATATGTGGAACTTTGTATTTTTTTCAGGAGAAATTTATATTTAGACCAACTATCCTCTCTCAAGATTATACTTATAAGTTTACACATCCTTTTGAAGAACTCTTCCTAAAAGCTGAGGATGGAGGAATTATAAATGCTATTTTGTTCAAAAATAAACAGCCAAAAGGAGTGATATTGTATTTTCATGGCAATGTTGGCGATTTATCCCGTTGGGGAGCCATTACTGAATATTTTGCAAATAAGAACTATGATGTATTGGTGATGGACTATCGAACTTATGGGAAAAGTTCTGGTAATTTAAATGAAACACTTTTATATAAAGATGCTCAGATGTGCTATGACTATTTGAAAGCCACTTATAATGAGAATTCCATAACAGTTTATGGTCGGTCGCTAGGAAGTGGTTTTGCAACCTACATCACGTCAAAAAATAATCCAAAACAAACGATATTAGAAGCACCTTATTATAGTATTGAAGATGTTGCTAAAAAACGATTGCCAGTATTTCCTTTAAAATATTTATTAAAATTTGAATTCCCTAATTATGAATTTGTTCAGAGTATAAAAAGTCCACTTTATATATTTCATGGCACGGATGATGCGGTAGTTCCTTTTGAATCGGGTAAGAAACTATTTGATAAAACATTTAAAGTAAATTCAGACTTTATTATCATTCCAAAAGGAAGTCATAATAATTTAAATGAATTTGCGGTTTATAAGGAAAAGCTAAATAATATACTTTTTCAATAAAGAGCTTTATATAATTTTTACAAAGCGGCTATTAAAATTAAAACTGCTAAACCCGTAGCAATATACAAAACACCTAATCCTATGCCTAATCCTAAAACAGCAGTGGATTTACCCTTGTTATGCAGGTGAATTTCATTTGCTAATTCTTCTGTTAGCAGAATTTTTACATAGTTGTCATCTGCATTTTCATTTATTATATTTTTGTTGAATTCTGCTTTTGATTTATTTTTATTTTTTTTCCCAATGCCATATAAATTATTTTCTTCCATAATAAGCTTATCAAATTTATAAGCCACGTTTGAACTAGATTTAACTCTAACTTTACCTCCATATAAAACAGATTCTTCAACAGACGAAGGTTTTGAGTCATAAATTTTACAACTTTGAAATAATACTATAACGGAAAATAATAATAGAGTTTTTTTCATAATTCAATCTTTAAATAATTTATTTAAGCTGAATTTATTCAAAATTGAATTTTGCAGCCGCCGTTTAATTTTTTGTTAAAATAATGAAAAATATCTTCCATTGTTCTTCTTTAAAAGGATTAATCAAATTTTGATTTTAAATAAAAAGGGAGTCAATGATTTGACTCCCTTTTTTAATCTTATTTATAAAATAATTTAAAGTATTTCAACTATTAAATTATCATCAATCTTTTCAACTTTAGCTAGCTTATGTTTTGTTAATCCTTTGATGCCTTTATCCCAGGCTTTGTTACTTAATTCAGATTTCGATTTAAGCTCATTCAAAGCCATGCTTTTATGAGATTTCAAAATATCTAAAATAACTTTTTCATTATCACTTAATTCAACAGCCTTTTTCTCTGGTCGCATCTGAGGAAAAAATAAGACCTCTTGAATAGATTGATTATTTGTTAAAAACATGACTAACCTGTCCATTCCAATCCCCATACCAGATGTTGGAGGCATACCATATTCTAGAGCCCGTAAAAAGTCTTCATCAATAAATTCGGTAGCTTCATCATCACCTTTTGCAGCCAGTTTTAATTGGTGTTCAAATCGTTCACGCTGATCGATTGGGTCATTTAATTCTGAATAGGCATTGGCAATTTCTTTACCACAAACCATAAGCTCAAAGCGCTCAGTTAATTCTGGGTTAGTTCTGTGCTCTTTGCATAAAGGGCTCATTTCTTTTGGATAGTCTGTTATAAATGTTGGTTGAATATAATTGCCTTCGCATTTTTCACCAAAAATTTCATCTATAAGTTTTCCTTTACCCATAGTATCATCAACTGTAATACCCATATTTTTTGCTGCTGATCGGATCTCTTCTTCAGTTTTACCCGTAATATCAAACCCTGTAAAATGTTTAATGGATTCTGCCATTGTTACTCTTGGGTAAGGTGCTTTAAAATCAATGTCATGCTTTCCAAAAGTAGCTTTTGTAGTACCATTAACAGCAATGGCACAATGTTCTAGCAATCGTTCACAGAAATCCATCATCCAGTTGTAATCTTTATAGGCAACATAAATTTCCATGGCAGTAAACTCTGGATTATGCGTTCTATCCATACCTTCATTTCTGAAGTTTTTAGAAAACTCATAAACACCGTCAAAACCACCCACAATGAGCCTTTTTAAATATAACTCATTTGCTATACGCATGTATAGAGGAATATTTAAACTGTTATGATGTGTCACAAATGGTCTTGCTGCTGCTCCACCTGGAATAGGTTGTAAAACAGGTGTTTCGACCTCAAAATAACCAGCGTTATTAAAAAATTCACGCATGGCGTTAAATAATTTGGTACGCTTAACAAACACGTCTTTAACCTGAGGGTTCACTACCAAATCTGCATATCGTTGTCTGAAGCGTTGTTCGGGATCCGTAAAAGCATCATAGACTACACCATCTTTTTCTTTTGGCATTGGTAATGGCTTTAATGCTTTACTCAATATGGTGAAATCTTCTACTTTAACTGTTTTTTCACCAACTTGAGTAGTGAATAGTTCACCATGAATACCAATGAAATCACCAAAGTCTAAAAGCTTTTTAAAGACATCATTATATTTAGATTTGTCTTCCCCAGGACAAATTTCATCTCTATTAAAATACACTTGAATTTTACCTTCGGCATCTTGAATTTGAGCAAATGAAGCTTTGCCTTGCAACTTAACCGCCATCAGTCTCCCGGCAATTATAACTTTTTTGCCTTCTTCAAAATTCTTTTTAATATCCTTAGATGAATGATTTATAGGAAATAAATCTGCAGGATAAGGGTTTATACCTAACTGGCGTAATTTTGAAAGTTTTTCTCGTCTTACTAATTCTTGTTCAGAAAGTTGCATGTTAATTGATTTAATTAATCCACCGTTTTGATAGACGTGTGCAAAATTAAACTATTTCAAAAAACTAGCACACAACTTTTTATTAGATTTTAAAATAGAAAAAATATCATTTTTTTCTCCTTGTCTTCGTTGGCAATAGAAATAACATTAAAAGCTTTTTTCTGAAAATTCTATTTTAAATTATGACAAAAGTCATAGCTGAACAGGTTTATATTCTCTTATTTTGCTAGAAAGAAAAACGGGGTAAAACCCCATATATATTGTATACTATTTGTATCAAAATCCTTAAAATTTTTAAAAAATGAAACATTTTGTCCTTTCTTTAATTGCTTTTTTTATTGTTTGTTTTAATTCATATTCACAGGATTTATCTCCTTATATTAAAGTTGGAGAATCTACACTTTCCATGCAGGAATTGACCGATAAGGTAATTCAAACATTAAAAGATGACTCCTTTACTGTTTTGGGTTCTTATAATCCATCCAATAAAAGCACATTAAAAGTTATTGCATTTACAAAAAATGATTTAAAAAATACGGTTATTAAAGTGGCCGATAGAGGGGCTCTTTCGGCTACCATGAAAGTTGGATTGGTAAAGAAAAACGATAAAATTATAATTTCATATACCAACCCAGATTATATATTACGAGCATATTTGCCAAATGATTATAACAGGTTTCAAAGCACTTTTGTAAATTTTAGTAATGATTTGAGAAAAACCATGTCAGCTTTAGGGAATGAATTTATACCTTTTGGAGGTACTGTGGAGGCAGATAAATTAGGTAAATATCATTACAAAATTATGATGCCCTATTTTAGTGATCCAGTAGAATTACGTGAGTTTTCATCATTTAAAGAAGGTTTAAAAGTGATTACCAATAATTTAAATATTAATAAGAATAATACAAAAGAAGTATTTAAACTTGTTTATAATAATGAAGAAGTAGCAGTTTTTGGAGTGGCACTTCAAAGTAAGGAAAATGGCGAAGCGTATTTTTTGCCAAAAATAGGAGAGGACCATGTAGCGGCTTTACCATATGAAATAATTTTACAAGGAAATAAAGCAACTATGCTTCATGGAAAATATAGATTAGCTCTACATTGGCCAGAACTTACCATGGGTACTTTTATGAAGATTATGAGTACTCCAGGTGATATTGAAGATACCTTAGAAAGCTTATGTGAATAAATAGCAAGTACAAATCTCGAGAAAAAAATGTAACAACTCATATTGAATAGCGTCCTATACGTAATCATCAATTAAATAGTAATCAAATGAGTTTTTGGAGAGTTTTACTTTCAATAATTTGCCCGCCTTTAGCAGTTATAGATAAAGGTTGTGGTTCTATTTTCATTGTATTCCTATTATGGCTTTGTGGATGGGTGCCCGGAGTAATAGCAGCTTTAGTTATATTGAACAATCCTAATAGATAAAACTTAAAAAATATTGTAATTTTGCGCACTATGAATAAGTGTGTTGAACTTCAGGATTTAGGCAATAAAGACTATAAGGAAACTTGGGACTACCAGGAGGAATTGTTTAAAGGTATTGTAGATACTAAGATTAAAAACAGAAGAGAAGAATTACAATTGCCAACTAATAATTACTTTTTATTTGTTGAACATCCGCACGTTTATACCTTAGGTAAAAGTGGAGATTTGTCGAATTTGTTATTAGATGAAGCGCAGTTAAAAGAAAAAGGGGCTACTTTTTATAAAATTAATAGAGGAGGAGATATTACTTACCATGGACCAGGACAGATTGTTGGCTACCCTATTTTAGATTTGGAAAATTTTTTCACCGATATACATAAATACCTTCGGTTATTAGAAGAAATGATTATTCTAACTCTAGCTGAATACGGTTTAAAAGCAGAAAGAAGTCAAGGGGAAACGGGAGTATGGTTGGATGTGGGGACACCATTTGCTAGAAAAATATGTGCCATGGGTGTTCGAGCCAGTCGTTGGGTTACAATGCATGGATTTGCTCTTAATGTGAATGCTAACCTAGGATATTTTGATAATATTATTCCCTGTGGTATACGAGGAAAAGCTGTAACATCTCTTAACGTTGAGTTAGGAGTAAAAGAAGTCCCAACAATTGAAGTTAAAGAAAAATTACTCAAGCATTTTGTAAATCTTTTTGAGGTAGAATTTAAGAATTAAACGGTTTTAGATAATATTTTTTTCGAAGCCAAAAGGCAATTCTTACCAAAAATATTAATGCAGGGACTTCAACTAAAGGACCAATGACACCAGCAAATGCTTGTCCGGAATTTAAACCGAAAACTGCAATTGCCACTGCAATCGCCAATTCAAAGTTATTACCTGCTGCTGTAAATGAAATAGCAGCATTTTTACCATAATCTGCACCAATTGCTTTGCTTACAAAAAAGCCAATTAAAAACATAATTGTAAAATAAATAAGTAACGGAATTGCGATTATTATAACATCCGTAGGAATTTGAACAATCATCTCACCTTTAAGTGAAAACATCACGATAATTGTAAATAATAAAG
>JAHEDS010000001.1:43891-48310 GCA_024641135.1 Flavobacteriales bacterium | reverse complement strand
GCTATTAAGGAAACTCAGTTTTTTCATTTTAGGTAATGGGTTATTTTATTTGCGAAAAAACATAATATAATTCTGTAGCAATTTGAATGCTGCGTTCATGATATTTTTCTTTTTGTTGAGGTGTGCTATCAAAAGCTTTTGGGTCTTCAAATGTGATTGGAAAACGTTTTTCTGCACCAGAAATATACGGACATCCTTTATCTGCTTGTGAGCATGTTAAAATAGCTGCAAATTGGGATTGCGGATTAAAATCATCATCAAAGCATTTTGAGAATCCAATAATAGGATGTTCATTTTTTGAGTATTTTATACTATATATAGGGTTTTTGCCTTCAGAAATAGGATTGATGTTAAATCCTGAGTTTCGTAAGGTTTCTGCAACCATTGGAAACATTGCGGTAGCTTCTGTACCTCCCGAATAACAAAACACGTTTTTGATGTTAAAATGATAAGCCATCACTTGTGCCCATATTTGAGATAAATGACTTCTTCTAGAATTATGTGTACAAATAAAATTTAATCTAATAGGACTGTTTTTAGAATGTTTTTCCTGAATAAATTCAATGAGAGGTAATAATATATTCTTTCGTTCATCCGATATAGTTTCAATTTGTAAAGATGAAATAGAAGTTTTTAATGTTTCAAAAAGGGTCATATAACGTGTTTTTGTAAATTAACAACAACCACTATTAGGTGTGCAACAAGAACTAGAGTTTTCTTGTAATTCTGATAATTTTAATTTTGGTTTTTCTACTTTATTTCCAGCTTTTTCAGCATAAACGGTAATACTAAATATACCAATATTACTTGTATTAAATTCCTTAATTGTTTCAGGACTAATATATTTGATAAGAATATCGTTTGGGATGATAATTGGTTTTTCTTTTTGAATTTTAATTTCTGAAAAACCTGCATTTAAAATATATTGAAGATAGTCATCTTTTTGAATGGCACCAGCAACACAACCTGCATACATTTCGGCGTCTTCTCTTAAGGCTTCAGGCAAATTACCCACCAACACAATGTCAGAAATACTAAAGTGTCCACCAGGTTTTAAAACCCTATAAATTTCTTTTATTACTTTTTCTTTATTAGGAACTAAGTTTAAAACGCAATTACTCACAATTACATCTGCAATGTTATCATTTACGGGCATATTATCTATGTCCCCTTCTCGAAACTCTACATTATTATAACCTAATTTCTCCGCATTTATACGTGCTTTTTCAATCATGATTGGGGTAAAATCAATGCCGATAACTTTTCCTTCAGGACCTGCTTCGTGTCTGGCAACAAAGCAATCATTGCCGGCACCAGAGCCTAGATCTATGACTGTATCACCTTTATTAATTTTTGCAAATTGTGTAGGAAGCCCGCAACCAAGGCCTAAATCTGCATCACTTATGTAGCCATCAGTATCCGAGTAATCGTCCATCATAACATTATAGACTTTGTCCGATGAGTTTGTAGCTCCACAACAAGATGATGCATTTTCTGCTTTACCTTGTTCAGCAATTTTAGCGTATTTTGTTTTTACAATTTGTTTTAATTCTTGCTCGGTTTTCATTTTTTTTCTATTGCTACCTACGTAACTGTATTTTTTAATTTAACAACAATTTGCTTTTTGAAAATCTTGATTTAAAAATGTTTGAATCATGTTTTTCATTTTCGACCAGTTTGTTTGGTCTATGCAATAGCATACGCTAGTGCCTTCAATATTTCCTTTAATTATACCAATATTCTTTAATTCTTTTAAATGTTGTGATATAGTTGGCTGAGCAAGCCCAATTTCTTCAACTAAATCACCACAAATACAACTATTTATTTTGATGAGGTGTTGTAAAATGGCCACTCTAGCAGGATGACCAATAGCCTTAGCAAAAACAGCAATGTTGTTTTGCTCTTCTGTAAATATTTCAGATTTTGTTAATCCCATCTCTTTATTATTATATTGCAATATTACGATTAATATATAAATAAAAAAAATATTTTTTCTTAACTTGATAGTAGTGGTTTTTAAATCAATCCAATCAATACTATCATTTGAATCTATGTTGCCATTATAAATAATTGTTATATACATTTTTCATTGTTAGGTTGTAGTTGTAAATTTGAGATCAATACAAATTGATCATTTTATGAAACTCGTAATATCACCGGCAAAATCCTTGGATTTTGAAACTAAATTACCATCAAATCTGGCTTCTCAAGCTTTGTTTTTAAAGGAGTCCGAACGTATTAATAAGCTTTTAAAAAAGAAATCTGCTAAGAGTTTATCAAAGTTAATGAGTATTTCTGCGCCATTAGGGCAACTTAATTATGAGCGTAATCAGGAATGGGAATTGCCTTTTACTTCAGATAATGCTCGACAAGCTATTTATGCATTTAATGGCGATGTATATAGAGGATTAGATGCCTATACTTTAAAAGAAAAGCAATTAGAAAATCTGCAAAATACAGTTAGAATACTTTCAGGTTTATATGGTGTTTTAAAACCATTGGATTTAATTCAGCCCTATCGCCTAGAAATGGGCACCAAAATGCCTGTGGGAAAACATAAAAATTTATATCAATTTTGGAGTAAATCTGTGACGAAGGCCTTAAATGACGAAATTAAAGACGGAGAACTGTTTCTAAATCTTGCTAGTAACGAGTATTTTAAAGTAATTGATACCAAGGCACTTAAAGTTCCAATAGTAAATATTGAATTTAAAGATTTTAATAAAGGAGAATATAAGATTATTGGAATTTTTGCCAAATTAGCACGTGGACTTATGACTCGATATATTATAGATACCAATGCCAAAACTTTAGAGGATATAAAGGGATTTAATTATGATGGTTACGGCTTTAGTGAATCACTCTCAAAAGATAATAATTTGGTATTTATAAGGTAATTACTTTACAGTTATTTTATTACCAATATCAATTTTGTTTTCTGTCGAACGTCGTTTTTTTATGCGAGGTCTTCTGGTTCCAAAAGTACCTCTGTTTATTTTTCCACGTTTGGTTTTTTTATCTCCTTTGCCCATAATTTATTGTGTATTTTGGAGTTAATAAAATACAAAAATTTGAATAAACATCAAAATCGAATTTTTATATGTAATTTTAAATTTAGACTTAAAATAGTTTTAAAAACATAATATTTTTAAATAAGCCTCTTTTATTAAATTAGAAATTGTTTGATTGTTTTTATAAAAAATTCTCCCAAATAATATATGTATTATGAATAAATTAGTTTTTAAAAAAAATAGAATTAGCTTTTTAATCATCGTAATTTCCATAGTTTCATTCGCTTCATTTGCTCAAAATGCTGCATCAATGAGGGGTCAAGACGATTTTTGGAAACATGTACGCGTAGGTGGTGGTATTGGTTTAAGCTTTGGAGATGGTTTTTTTAGCGGAACACTTGCACCAAGTGCTATTTATCAGTTCAACGATCAGGTGGCTTTAGGACTTGGATTAAGTGGGACTTATAATACCCAGAATGATTTGTATAAATCATCAATTATTGGTGCCAGTATTTTGGGATTGGTTAACCCTATACCCGAAATTCAACTTTCTGCAGAATTTGAAGAGCTTAATGTCAATAGAAAGTGGGATAGCAGAACTGGTTTTGAAAATGAGAATTACTGGTATCCAGCGTTATTTTTAGGGGTTGGATATAATAATGGTCCTGTTACTTTTGGAATTAGATTTGATCTACTTTATAATAGAAGTAAAAGTATTTATTCAGATTCCTGGGTGCCATTTGTGAGAGTCTATTTTTAATTTTTTATAACTAGTATAAGTGTTTAAACACAAGCATCCGTATGAACCGTTTATTCATAATAATACCACTAAATTAATTGTGGGTACTTTGCCTCCTCCACGTTTTTCAACTAGTGATCTTTTAGAAAAGGATGTTGATTTTTGTTATGGTAGTTATTACAATTCACTATGGTTGTTTATAGATAAAATTCACGATTTAAAATTGCGTTTTGACAACTCTCAAGAAGCTATAGAGGAACGCAAGCAATTTTTAATTCAATCTAAAATTGGTGTATGCGACATTGTCGAGTCATGTGACAGGGAAAAAAGGGATGCTTCAGATTTAGGCATGCAAAACATTGTTTTACGAGACTTAATGGGGTATTTGAAAAAGTACCCTGCTATTGAAACCTTATTGTTTACAGGAGGTAATAGTAAGAATGGGCCAGAATATTTTTTCAGAAAGCATTTAAAAGAATTTGGACTAAAATTAGAAGTTGTGTCAAATGAGATTCCAAGAATACATCAATTTAATCTTCAAAATCGTATAATAAAAACAGTATCTTTAACATCGGCTTCAGGTAGTGCGAATAGGGCTATTGGAAGTATGCCATTGTATCAGCAACTTAAAAACACCAACCCAGATTTTAATACTTTTGATTTTAGGGT
>JAHEDS010000001.1:0-43791 GCA_024641135.1 Flavobacteriales bacterium | reverse complement strand
TAATAAAAACAGTATCTTTAACATCGGCTTCAGGTAGTGCGAATAGGGCTATTGGAAGTATGCCATTGTATCAGCAACTTAAAAACACCAACCCAGATTTTAATACTTTTGATTTTAGGGTAATGCAGTATCGCGAATATTTTTAATTTGTATCCAAAAAAGCCACAAGCTTGATTATACTTTCTTGATTGTTATAATCTACATCATGAGTTTTTTTATAAGTTTTAATTAAATCTTTTTTATTGCCATATAATTTCATCAATTGCTTCATATTTTTAAAACTACTCATTTTCGCGTTGGTTTTTAGCCAATAAATAGTATATGGTTTGGCTTTATAACCGTCTGGAAGTGATAATTCGTATTGAATCCCTCTATCTTCAATTGATGAAAATGATGAGCTTGAGGATGTTTGAGAAGAGCCTCCATAGCCATTTGCCGTACCAGGTGCTTCCAAACGACATTTGTATTCAGCATAAAGCGCACTTTTTGAAAAGTATAATAATTCTAAAAACTTATCTTCTTTCCGACAAAACTTTCTGTTTTTTATAAAAACAGTATCAATTTGATTTAGTTGGGTTTCAGTAATTGCTAGTTTTTTTCCATTTTCTTCAAAAATCATTTTTTCAGATAGTATATTGTAATTTAGCAATGCCCTAATATTTTGTCCATTATTCATCAAAATTTCTCCCACTGTAAATTCAGGAAGGGCGTAATGAGTGATCCCGACAGATCCCACTTGTCCATAAGAAGTCATCATTATTAAACAAAATAGAATGGGGTAAAGGTTATTTTTCATAGAGATATATTTTTATTTAAATAGAGCGATTATTTAACATTTAAAAATAAAAGTATTTAAAAAATTAAAAGGATTTAATTTCCTCTCTATATCCAAGTTAACTAATTAGAGTCACATTATCAAACTTATGGTTGTTATAAGATAAATAACCATACCTTTGCGGCTTAAAAATAGAATGACGCTAACAATTAGATGGTCATTTACCAAATAATTACTATGTCATTTAACTCATTAGGTTTATCAGAAGCCTTGCTAAAAGCTATTAGCAAAAAAGGCTATACAACGCCTAGCCCTATTCAACAAAAAGCCATTCCTCCAATATTAGAAGGTAAAGATATATTAGCTTCGGCTCAGACAGGAACTGGTAAAACGGCAGGTTTTACATTACCTTTATTACAATTATTGTCTCAAGGCCAAACTTTAAGACAGCGTCCCGTGAGGGCTTTAGTACTAACACCAACGCGCGAATTGGCTGCTCAGGTATTTGAAAATGTTAAGGAATACAGTACATTTTTAGAGTTACGCTCTGCCGTAATATTTGGTGGTGTGAACCAAAAACCACAAGTCAACCAATTGCGACATGGTGTTGATATATTAGTGGCGACACCTGGTCGTTTATTAGATTTACATAATCAGGGGCTATTGTCACTTTCCAAAATCGAAATACTTGTTCTCGATGAGGCCGATCGTATGTTAGATATGGGCTTTTTGCGCGACATAGAACGAATAATGAAGTTAATGCCTTCTAAAAGACAAAACTTGATGTTTTCCGCAACATTTTCTCATGATATCAAGAAACTGGCTCATGGTATTTTACATCATCCGGTACAAGTGGAAGCTACTCCTGAAAATACTACGGTGGATGCAATTTATCAGAAGGTATATAGAGTAGCAAAAGGACTTAAAACCGGTTTGATTATTAAGTTAATTGCTGATGGTAATTGGAAACAAGTACTAGTTTTTACAAGAACAAAACACGGTGCCAATAAGCTTTGTGAAAAAATGGTAAAGGCTGGAATTTCTGCAGCCGCCATTCATGGAAATAAAAGTCAAGGTGCCAGGACGAAAGCCTTAGGAGGTTTCAAAACAGGAAACGTTCGCGTTTTAGTCGCTACAGATATCGCAGCACGTGGATTGGATATTCCTCTTTTACCTCATGTTATTAATTTTGAGTTACCAAATATTCCTGAGGATTACGTGCATAGAATTGGAAGAACAGGTAGGGCAGGAGCCAGTGGAGAAGCCTTATCTTTGGTAAGTGCAGATGAAACTGTCTTTTTGCGAGATATTGAAAAATTGGTAGGGTTAAAACTTCCAGTTGAAATTATTGAAGGATTCGAACCAGATCCTAATGCATCTACAGAACCCGAAAAAAAACAGCAAAGACAAGGAAGGAATAGGTCTAATAACCAAAGGGTGTCTAATAACTCCAATAATAGTAAATCTAGAAAACCGAAAAGAAACAATCAAAGGCCTAGTAACGATAGAAGAAATTAAAAAGAAATGGAATCCCAACCAAACAATCCTTTACATGGTATCACTTTAGAGAAAATTATAAATGATTTGGTATCACATTATGGATGGGAGTATATGGGGTATACTATTAAAATAAAATGCTTTACAACTAATCCTTCAATAAAATCAAGTTTAACCTTTTTACGTAAAACACCCTGGGCAAGAGAAAAAGTTGAAAACATGTATCTACAAATGGTTAAGAAACAAAGGAGAAAGTAGAATTATTCAAAAACACTTTCTAAGAAGTCAGCTATACTTGCTTGATTAGATTTAATAAGTTGTGTTTTAGCATTGGCAATATCTTTAGCCGTTTTATCTTGAGAAAGCTTAAACTTACCTTCCCAATTTGTAATGATTATTTCAAAACCTTTTACATAATTAATAGCCCTTTCCATTCTAGGATTATCCGGTTCTAAAACGTAGTTATGATTTGGTTTTTCTAAAAACTCAGTCATTTTTATCATAGTACTTTTTATTTCTGAAGGGTCAATTATGGATTTAACATAACCTTTTAAATGTACTTTTATATAATTCCAGGTCGGTAACTGGGTAGTAGTATAAATACTAGGTGAAATATAACATTGGGGACCAGAAAAGATAACCGTAACAGGAAAATCGTTATTTAACAATTCAGCTTGTGGATTGTATATATCAATATGTCCAATTAAATTCCCAGTTGTTTCATCATAAATCAGGGGTAAATGGGTAATCAATGGTTCGTTGTTTTTTACAGAGATTAAAGTAGCCAAAGGGTAGTTTTTAATTACTTCTAACATATGATTTATGTTATTGTCCTGGTGATGTTTTGGTGGATAATTCAAGCTGATAAATATTTTAAATAATGGATTGTTGATTTATAAAATTACAATATTTATCTTTAGCAAATGCAAGAAAAACCGAACTCGTTTTCCATCAAAAACTGGTCACAAGATGACCAACCAAGAGAGAAATTAATTCATAAAGGTAAAACTGCTTTAAGTGATGCAGAATTAATTGCCATTTTAATTGGTTCTGGAAATCGAGAAGAAAGTGCGGTTGATTTATCAAAAAGGATACTAGGAAGCGTTGAGAATAATTTGAGCGAGCTAGGAAAGTTATCAATAAAACAATTGATGGATTTTAAAGGAATTGGGGAAGCCAAGGCCATTACTATTATGGCTGCCTTAGAATTGGGAAGAAGACGCAGGAGTGAAGATGCTCTTGAAAAGAAGAAAATAAATTCAAGTAAATCTGTTTTTGAATTAATGCAGCCTGTTATTGGTGAACTTATGCATGAAGAGTTTTGGATAATTTATTTAAATAATTCCAATAAGGTTATTCAAAAAAACCAGTTGAGTAAAGGAGGCATTACTGGTACTTTGGTTGATGTTAGGCTGGTTCTTAAAAACGCACTTGAAGTTGGTGCAACGAGTATAATTTTGGTTCATAACCATCCTTCAGGGAATCTAAAGCCAAGTGAAGCAGATAAGCAACTTACCAATAAACTTAAAAAGGCTTCAGAAAGTTTAGATATAAAAGTGCTGGATCATATAATTGTGACTGAAAAGGCATACTTTAGTTTTGTAGATGAAAACCTGTTGTGATGCTTTTAGTTTATACTCATAAAATAACACCAAGATTAAGATATGTTTTTAAGCATATTTGTACTCGAATTTTAGGTATTGAGGTTTCTTTTACAACTACCATTGAAGAGTTTATTGCTCATGACAGTTTAAAAATGTCATATACCAAACAACAACTTGGTAATGAGTTCTTTATTAAATGTCATGAGATACTTTTTGAACAAGGATTGTCTGATATAGAGATAAATGTTCATGATTGGGACAATACAAAATGCTTCTTTTATAATGGTGAAAAAAGCACTATTCCATTTGATATTTTTGCAGCTTCTTTTTACTTGCTTTCACGTTATGAGGAATATTTACCTCATGTTAATGACGAATATGGCAGATTTTCAGCTTCAGAGAGTATTGCATATAAATATGGGTTTTTAAATCAGCCAGTAGTGGATATTTGGGCTTATAAATTTAGAGAAAAGCTACAAAGCATGTATCCTAAATTTAAATTCCCCCAAAGAGTTTATAGTATTAAACCAATTATTGATGTACCATCGGCCTATAGTTTTAAATTAAAAGGAATTTTAAGAACTTTTGGAGGTACTATTAAAGATTTAGCAGAATTTAAATTAAAGCGCCTTTATTATAGGTACATGGTTATCTTTGGATTTAAGCATGATCCTTTTGATACTTTCAAATATATAATAAACAAGCAAAAGCAAACAAAATATAAATTTCTGTTCTTTTTTTTAATTGGAGCCTACTCAACTTACGATAAAGGAATCAATCCAAATAAAAAGAAATTTGTTTCTCTAATAAAACAAGTAGCCGATTATTGTAAAGTGGGTTTAAAAGCTTCTTATTTTGCAATTCACGATCCTTTGATATTAAAAAAGGAAAAACAAAGAATGGAATCCATTATAAATACAGATTTAACTGCTTCAAGAAATTCTTTTTCAAAACTGAATTTACCAGAGTCTTACAGGAATCTGATTGAGCTTGAAATTCAGGAAGATTATACGATGGGTTATGTCAATCAGATTGGTTTTAGAGCGGGCACTTGTACGCCATTTTTATTTTATGATCTGGATTACGAAATTCAAACACCATTAAAAATATGGACGTACCATATATTGGATTATGCTTTGTTAAAAACAAATTCTCTTTTAGATAAAAAGAAAGTTTTAAATGAAATTATTGATGAGGTGAAAAAGGTAGATGGTGAATTTGTACCAGTTTTTCATAATTATACCTTTAGCGATTTAGACCGGTGGAAAGGCTTTAAGGAGTTGTTTAATATGATAATAGAATCAGCAAATGAAAATTGAAAATATAAAAGACGTGTTCTTTGATTTGGACCATACATTATGGGATTTTGATAAAAACTCAGCTTTGACTTTTGAGAAGATTTTTGAATTAAATGGAGTTAACGTAAATATTAGTGAGTTTTTGAACTCGTACGAACCCATTAATCTTAATTATTGGAAACTTTATCGCGAGGAAAAAATTGATAAATCTTCTCTCAGGTTTGGAAGATTAAATGATGCGTTTCTGGCTATAAATATGCACATAGAAAGGGAAACTATTAATAAACTTTCAGAAGATTATATATTACATCTTACAAGCTTTAATCATCTTTTTAATAATACAATTGATGTTTTAAAGTATTTAAGTGTTAAATATAGATTGCATATTATAACTAATGGCTTTGAAGAGGTTCAAATGAAAAAACTGGTAAGTTCCAATATTGACCATTATTTTAAGACAATTACTTACTCAGAAAAAGTTGGTGTAAAAAAACCTAATCCCAAGATTTTTAATTATGCAATTGAATGCGCTGAAACGCATATTAGCGAAAGTATTATGATAGGGGACAATTATGAGGCTGACATTTTAGGCGCACACCATATTGGAATGAACACGATTTTCTTTAATATTAACAATCAAAGTAACGAGCATAATATTAAACAGATTGATGATTTAATTCAACTTAAAAACTATTTATAAGATTACAATTAATAGAAATATTGGTAAATTAGACTTAAATCAATAGTGTTATTAACAATTTAAATAAAGATTATAAAAAAAATGAAGAATAAAATATTCACTATTATCATATCCCTCATATTTATTTTTGAGGCATTTTCACAATCTAATTTAAATAATTATAAATATGTGATAGTTCCTAAAAAATATGATTTTTTAAAGGAAGAAAATCAATTTAGATTGAATGAGTTAACAAAATTTTTATTTGAAAAACATAAATTTTCAACTTTAATGGAAGGTGAAAATTATCCGGATGATTTACTTAGAGACCGATGTTTGGCATTAAAATCTGATGTCATAAATGATTCGGGACTTTTTAAAACCAAACTGAAAGTTGAGTTAAAAGATTGTAATAACCAAGTGGTTTATTCAAGTGAGTTTGGTGAAACCAGAGAAAAGGATTTTGGTAAGGCCTATACAGAAGCCCTGCGTAATGCGTTCATATCTTTTGAAACGGTATCCTATAAATACGAACCAAAAGAAAACAAAGAATCTCTGCAAGGGAATGAAGATTTAACAAAGGAATCTTTAAAGGAGGAAAGTAGTGTAGTAGAAATTCCGACCAACGAGACAAAAGCGATTGCTGTGCCAGCATTGGCTGTTATTGAATCTACAAATAAACCTTCCAACGAAATTAATGTATCAAACATTTTGTATGCACAAGCCACAGAAAATGGATTTCAATTAGTAGATAGTTCTCCAAAAGTGGTTTATAAAATTCAAAAAACAGGTTTGAATAATGTGTTTTTAGTAGCCGGTAAAAATGGAGTGTTGTATGAAAAGGACGGAAACTGGATTTTAGAGTTTTATGAAAACAATAACTTTAAACAGGAAACTTTAAATATTAAGTTTTAACTTTTTAAGTATTAATAATTATACTTGTCTTTCCAGCGTTGTTTAAGAAATTCCTGATACCCTTTTTCTCGGGCATTATTTCCGGGGTCATAGATTTTAATACCTTTTAATTCATCGGGCATAAATTCTTGATTAGCAAAATTCTGTTCATAATGATGCGCGTATTTATAGTTGTCACCATACCCTAGCTCTTTCATTAATTTTGTTGGAGCATTTCTAATTTCTAATGGGACTGATAAATCACCTGTATCCTTCACTAATTGCTGAGCCTTATTAATAGCCATATAAGCCGCATTGCTTTTAGGTGAACAGGCCAAATAGGTGGCACATTGACTTAGTATAATTCTCGATTCTGGAAACCCTATAGTAGCAACTGCCTGAAAGGTGTTATTAGCAATGACTAAAGCCGTTGGGTTAGCATTACCAATATCTTCACTAGCTAATATAAGTAATCGCCTGGCAATAAATTTAACATCTTCACCACCCTCAATCATTCTTGCTAACCAATAGACTGCTGCATTTGGGTCACTTCCACGAATAGATTTTATAAATGCCGAAATGATATCATAATGCTGTTCCCCTGTTTTGTCATATCTGGTTGTATTATTTTGGACTTTTGTTAACACAGCCTCATCTGTAACTATTATTTTATCAGTTTCTTCTGAATTTATAATAAGTTCAAATATGTTTAATAATTTTCTGGCATCACCACCCGATAATTTTAATAAGGCACTCGTTTCTTTAAGCTGGATCTTTTTTGTAGATAACAAGGCATCCTTCTCAATCGCACGCCTTAAAAGAGTTTCTAAATCGCTTTTCTCAAAGGCATTTAATATATAAACCTGACAGCGTGATAAAAGGGCAGAAATAACCTCAAAACTAGGGTTCTCCGTCGTGGCTCCTATTAATGTTATCCAGCCTTTTTCAACCGCTTGTAATAGCGAATCTTGCTGGGATTTACTAAATCGATGTATTTCATCAATAAATAAGATAGGATTTTTTGTTGTGAATAGACCACCACTTTGTTTGGCTTTGTCAATTACATCACGAATATCTTTAACACCAGAGTTTATAGCACTTAAAGTATAAAATGGCCGACCCGATTCTGTAGCAATAATGTTGGCGAGTGTTGTTTTTCCAGTACCTGGAGGCCCCCAAAAAATCATGGAAGGAATGAGACCTTGTTTGATTTGCTGAGTTAAAGCACCATGCTCGCCTACAAGGTGAGATTGACATAAATAGTCGTCCAGTGTTTTAGGTCTTAATCGTTCAGCTAAAGGTTCATTCATAATCGTAAAATTAAATTAAATATTTAAGTTTTTTACTCAGCTTTCACAAAATAAATAGGATATTAAACTGACATTTTAGCATTTTTGATACAATTGGTTGACTATTTGCTATTTTTATGATTATGAAAGACCATGAACATTTTAAATTCTCAAATGGCGTAGTAGCTTACCCACTATTTTTCATATTGTTTATATGGATTGTCTTTTGGTTTGAAGTACGTTTTGGTTTTAATTTTTCTAAATTTGGTATTTACCCTCTTGAATTTAAAGGATTACGAGGTATTATATTTAGTCCATTTATTCATGGTGATATACAACACATATACCATAATACCATACCACTATTAGTGTTGTTAATGGCCTTATTTTATTTTTACAGACCCATAGCTTGGAAAATTATTTTTTTTGGAATTTTAATATCAGGTTTACTTACCTGGAGTATTGGCAGGCCATCCTATCATATAGGCGCAAGTAGTTTGATTTATGTGCTGGTAAGTTTTATTTTTTTTAAGGGTATTTTCACTAAATATTTTAGATTAGTAGCTTTATCCTTACTGGTTATATTTTTATACGGGAGTATGATTTGGTATGTATTTCCAATAGAAGAAAAAGTGTCATGGGAAGGTCATTTATCGGGATTAATTACAGGATTGATATTCGCATTATATTTTAAAAAGAAAATTCCTAAAGCAAAAAAATATCCATGGGAAGAAGATAGTTATAATGCCCAAGACGACCCTTTTTTAAAACAGTTTGATGAACATGGAAATTTTATTGAAATTAATAAAATGGAAGAGGAGCAATCTAATACTACGATCAATTATACCTATAAGGAAAAAAAGGATTAAAGCCTTTGTCTTACTACTTCATAAAGAAAAGCGCCACATGCAACAGAAACGTTTAATGATTCAATCTCACCTAGTAAAGGTAATTTAGCTTTCTCATCAACAACTTTTAAAATAGAAGGATTAATTCCTCTGTCTTCAGACCCCATAATAATAGCACAAGGTTCTTTGAAAGAGATATCATAAAGGGTGTTTTCCGTTTTTTCGGTAGCGGCAATCACTTTTATTCCAGAAGACTGCATATAAAATACAGCATCTTTAATATGATCAACTTTACAAATAGGCACTTTAAAGACGGCTCCTGCACTGGTTTTGATGGTATCGCCATTAACCGGCGCCCCACCTTTTTTTTGAATTATAATGCCGTTTACTCCGGTACACTCGGCCGTTCTTATTATGGCACCAAAATTTCTAACATCACTTAATTGGTCGAGTAATAGAAATAAGGGTGTTTTTCCAGATTCTATAACATTCATAACCAAGTGTTCCAAATCATGGAATTCAATGGGCGATATTTGTGCAACTGCTCCTTGATGATTTTTTTTAGTAAGTCTATTTAGTTTTTCAACTGGTACATAAGAACAGTTAATGGACTTTTTTCTCAAAAGACTTTCTAATTCGGTAAAGAGTTCTCCCTTTAGTCCTTTTTGAAGAAATACTTTATCAATAGTTTCATTGGCGTTTATAGCTTCAATAATGGCTCGAATTCCAAATATTTGTGTTTGATCTTGCATAGTGCAAAGGTATATAAAAGTAGTTACTCATATGAAATGAAATTAAGTTTGATTTTCGAAACTTTTAATAAAATGATTTCCATGTACATTATTGATTTTTTGAATTAAAATTTGAGTGTTAAAAATCATTAATTGTGAGCACTAATATGATTTATGGCTATATTTACCAAAACTAATTGTTGGAAATTTGAGGGTTAATCTTATAATATTATTTCTTTTTATTAATACAACATTGTTGTTTTCGCAAAAGGAATCAGCTAATTGGTATTTTGGAGAATTGGCAGGTTTAAGTTTTAACACTAACAATCCTGTGCCACTTTTAAATGGTAAATTAGTTACAAGTGAAGGGTGTGCTACCATTTCTGATCCGAATGGAAATTTATTATTTTATACCGATGGTGTAACTATTTGGGATAGGCGACACCAAGTGATGCCTAATGGAAGTGGGTTAAAGGGGCATAGTTCGAGTACCGAGTCAGCATTAATTATTCCTAAACCAGGTAGTAAATCAAGGTTTTATGTAGTTACAATCGATCAGCCTAGTTATTATTTAAAGGATATACCTGAAATACATGGAGTTAATTTTTCTGAAGTTGATTTAGCTTTAAATAATGGCTACGGTGATGTTATTGATGTAATGAAAAATATTCATTTGGTTACATATAATACGAATGACGCACTTGAAAGTAAATATAAGTCTACAGAAAAAATTACGGCTGTAACTCATGGTGACGGTAGTTCTATATGGGTCATCACCTATTTTATGAATAGATTTTATTCGTTTTTAGTTGATTTTAATGGTGTAAATACTACTCCTATTATTTCAACTGTTCAACAAACAATAAAGCCTGTTATAAATGATGATGGTGCTAATATATCGGCGATAGGTTATTTAAAAGTCTCTCCAAATGGTAAGAAAATCGCTATTGCCCATAGCTCAACAACAATTGGAAGCCCAAAGTCCGGAAAGAAAAAATCAGGTAAAGTATTTCTTTATAATTTTAATAATTCAACTGGAAAAGTTTCGAATGAATCAGAGATTTTGTCAGGGGCCTATCCTTACGGTATAGAGTTTTCGCCAAACTCAAAATTATTATATGTCACCAATAATGTTTTTGACGAAGCAGATATTTTTATGAATGGTGAAATGTATCAGTACAATTTAGAAAGTTCAAATATTTCTGGTTCAAAACAGACTATTGTTACTTCCCAAAATATAGCGGGAGCACTTCAACTAGCTATCAATGGAAAAATATATAGAGCTGGTTATAGATTATCTGGAGTTGGTTTAGATATCTCTGTAATCAAAAAACCCAATGTTATCGGATCGGCTTGTGAGTATTCGGAGAATTCGGTTAATCTAGGAGGTAGGGCCTCAAAACTTGGACTGCCGCCATTTGTGCAATCAATATTTTTGTACACCTTTGATTACGAGTTCACTTGTTTTGGAGATCAGACACATTTTTATATAACATCAGAGGAACCTTATGATTCTGTTTTGTGGAATTTTGGAGACGGACAAACATCAACAGAAGAAGAACCATTGCATACATATGCTTCTTCAGGGGTGTTTTCTGTAAGTCTTACTATGTCATTAAATGGCATCCAAAGAGACCCTTTAATTAAGCAAGTTATTATTTCAGAGCCACCAATGGTTTTTAATGGTATTTATGATTTAGTTCAGTGTGATTCTTTTGATAGTAATCCAAATGATGGGAAGGCTACCTTTAATTTGCAACAAGCGAATGCGCCTATAAGTTTAAATACTAATGAAGCAATTCAGGTTTATTATTACCATTCACAGGCAGATGCTTCAAATGATATTTTGAATATAAATTCTATACCATATATTTATGTTAATCAAAGTCAAGATGAGCTTTTATATGCTAAAGTTTATAGGGCAAATACAGAATGTTATAATTTAGCTACAGTTAGGTTAAAAACAACACAACCTGTTGATATTGGTATGCAAGAGTTATCGGCCTGCGATTATGATAATGATAATGCAGCCGAATTTGATTTAGAAGCGGAAGGAATTAGAATTGCTAATCTATTAAGTTTACCGTCACAAGTATCAATCACATTTTTCGAAAAAGAAAGTGATGCAGCCGTTGGTGTAAATGCATTACCTAATTTATATGTTTCGAGTAACAGGAATTTATATGTACGTGCAGAAAGTGATAATGCTTGTTATGGAGACGGGGTTTTAACATTAATAGTTAAATCTTTTCCTCAATTAAATGATCAAATTATAAGTGTTTGTCAAGATGATTTCCCAATTAATATAAGTTCTGGCATTAATAGTAATCAAATGGCCGATTTTAAATATAGCTGGAATACTAATGAGATTTCGAATGAAATCACGGTGAATGAGGCTGGTATTTATGAAGTTAAAGTATATGATGAAATCTTAAATTGTGAAGATATCGTGACAGTTACAGTAAAGCAAAATGTAATACCAGACATCCAAGAATTAGTAATTGACGGTCATAGTATTAGGGTAATTATTAATTCTGAAGAAGTTTATCTTTTTTCTCTGGATGATGTTAATGGTGTTTATCAGGAAAGTAATTTGTTTTTAAATATTCCTGAAGGGCAACACGAAGTGTTTATTAAGGACATTAATAGTTGTGAAACTATTTCACGTAGTTTTTACATATTTGGTTTTCCAAAATATTTTACTCCAAATAATGATGGTGTTAATGATACTTGGAATGTGTATGGTTTAAATCCTAAGCAATTTATATCTGAAACCATATTTATAAAAATTTATGATCGTTATGGAAAACTTATAAAAACATTTAATCCTTTAACTTCAAATGGGTGGAATGGGACCTTCAATGGATTTCTATTAACCCCAGATGATTATTGGTATGTTATGGAATTACCTAATGGGGAAGTTTATAAAGGTCATTTTACTTTAAAAATTTAGTTTAATTCCAAACATAGCTTACTAACCATTGGGCAGCCTCACGTAAATAAGGAGTGTAGTCACAAACTTGATAATGATCTAATCCAGGTGCAATAATAAATTGTATATCAGAGCCGGCAGCAATTGATTCGTCTACAAAGCCTTGAGTTGTTACTACAGGGAATAACAAATCATCTTGTCCATGAATAACATATAGCGGAATTAAGATTTTTTCAATGTTCCCATTGCTTTTGGCGGTATTATAAGATGTAGCCATAGGAATAGCTGCTGAGAACATACTTGAAAAGTATTGTGCATAAAACCAAGAGCCATTTCCGCCATCACTGTAACCAGTTATAGCTGTTTTGTTCAAATCTATTGGTAAATAGTTAGTAGCTAAATCAAACAGCGCTAAAATCTGTATTTGATTAAATTGGTCATACCAAAGTTTACCTTGACTGTTAGGGCTAATAATAAACGCATCGACTATACCGTCTAATCCTGGAGTAATTAAACAATCGGTCGATTTATGTGAATTAGGAGAAATATTCTGCGCCCCTCCATGTAAATTAAAAATTAAAGGTTTTTTATTTTGATTGGTCGCATCTTCCGGAACAATAATTCTAAAATCCCAGAATAGGCCTTCGGTTGTAGATTCGAGTGATACATCATTGATTCCTGGTGTAAAATCAAAATTCTGAAAATCAGTTCTAACGTCATCTGCAGTTCTGGGTGAATTTTCAGTCTCTTCACCATTGTTATTTAACCCATCAACAAAATTGGGGTTAGGATTATTGCAGCTCGAATTAAGTATGAAAATTAAAATAAATATAATGTAAGTTTCAATCTTATTCATTTTTATCATCATTTATATTAAAGGTAGTATTATTTTTTAGACGATTTATTTTATTCTTTGTTACAAGGCATAAAAAAAGGGTGTTTTATAAAAACACCCTTTTTAATATATATGATATAAAAATTAGTTTACATCAAAAAACAATTTGGTTGTTTGCTCATCACCACCAATAGCAGTTGATGCAGCAGTCCAGTTTGCTTCATTTAAGTTTTGTTCACTAATTGGATACGTATATCTAGTAGGAACTGGTTTACCACTAACAGCAGGTAAGTTGAATGTTGGAGTATCATAAACTCTCCAAGAAGTCCAAGCTTCAAAACCTCTGTTATACATAGCTAACCATAATTGATTACCAATTTTTTCTTTCCAAGTACCAGGAGCCGTTGCATATGCTACGTCTGGATTAGCTAAATAAGCAACCAATCCTGTTGAACCCCAATAGTCAAAAGAAGCTGTAATTCCAGCAGTATAGAATGCACCAGCAGTAGCAGGCGTTCCAACAATTGATCTTTCAGCTACGTCTGCTCTATAAAAACATACTTCAGCAAAATCTATTAAGCAGGCTGGATTAGTTGGATCGTGCATTGCAGTACCATCATCATAACCTCTTACATGAGAATATGCGCCAAAACTATTGTTATCTCCATAAGGACCACCATCATAAGTGTCAGGACCTAAATTTTGGTCAAAATAATCAGCGCGTCTAGGATCGCTTAAATTATTCATAAAATCTACTAAGGTATTAGCAGCAACGAAATCTGCACGACCTGATTGTACTAAGTCAACCCAAACAGGGTTTGTGTTAGGTGTTGATCCAGCGTAATGTAAAGCAGCATTGTCAGCATTAGAAGTGAAAACACCTCCAGTGATAGCGGTATTAATAGCAGCCGTAGCTCTAACTGTAAATCCATTAGCATCAATAACTCTTAATCCCATTCTTAGCAATAAGGAGTTACCAAATTTCTTCCAAGCTGCAGCGTCACCACCATAGATTGGATCAGCTGAACCAAAACCTGAACCAGTTAAATCTGGAATAGCAGCAGTTAAACGGTCTAAAAGATCAAGATAGATAATACCGGCGTCATCATAAGCTGGTAATACATATTCACTTGCATTTAAAGCTTGAGAATAAGGAATGTCTCCAAAAGTTTCCACTAATTGAGCCCATGTGTATACCATTAATACTTCAATTTGAGCAGATCTAGAATCTTTTTCAGCTTGAGTTAATTCTGGAACAGCACTTACTATTTCTTTAGCTGTAGTTAAATCTAATAATACGTCTCTGTACATTTCTGACCAGTGATTAGCAGGAATGTTTCTGTTGTTGAAATCGTAATTAGCTTCATCAACATACGTAGTTTCAGTCCAATGTTGTCCTAACATTCTATAAATATTAGTGTTAACATTAGTACTCGTCATTTGATCATACAAACTCTTGGTTGCTGAGTTGAATAAAAAACTCGCATCAACCTGAGTTGGATTTTTCGGATCTCTGTTTAAATTTTCATAAGCGTCGTCTGATTGACATGACACTAATGCAATTAGAGATAGTACGGTTAATAATATTTTTTTCATAATTTATTTTTTTTAAAACTGTAATTTAATACTTGCTCCTAATTCTTTTATAGAAGGATAAGCTCCAGATTGGTATCCTTGAATGTTACCAGAACTTAAACCTGCTTCAGGATCTGAATATGGAGTAGACTTGTCTATTATCCATAAGTTTCTTCCAATAATTGATATTGAAGCCGCAGTAAATGGTGTTTTATCAATGAATTTTTGGTCGAAGTTATAAGTTAAGTTAGCTTCACGTAATTTAACGTAACCAGCATCATAAACGTGTAACGCGTTAGGAGCACGTGCATAACCGTAAGGGTTTGCATAAATGTTAAAGTTACCTCTTACTTCATTCTTAGTTCCGTCAGGAGCAACACCATCAATGATTAAACCACCAGTATCAGCACCATAGTTTCCTGGAGTACCAGTAACTGGATCTCTCATAGGGTTACCTAATTCGTTATCTTTAGCTGACCAGTCATACATACCTGTTGCATAACCATACCAAGTATCTAAAGAGAAAACGTTTCCACCTTTTTGGATGTCAATTAAGAATCCTAAACTAAGGTTTTTATATTTAAATGTGTTGAAAACACCCGCTTTCCAATCTGGGTTAATATCACCAATTACATGGTTGCTATCACCAGTTCTTTGGTAAGTACCAATTCTACTTGCTGAACCAGTTTGGTTAACAATACGTCCACCATTATCTGCATAAATAAAATCAGATCCTCTAATAGTTCCATAAGGCTCACCTGGAGTCGCATTAATAGAAATACCACCTTGGAAAGCTCCTAATTGTAAATTATCAATACCATTTAATAACTCAACTACTAAACTTTTGTTTTGAGCCCAGTTTGCAGTGATATCCCATTGGAAATCAGCAGATTTTATAGGAGTTACATTCAATTGAATTTCAACACCTTTATTTTCAATAGTACCAGCATTTAACACAGCTGAAGTATATCCAGTTGCAGTTGATAATGGGATACTTGTAATTTGATTAATGTTTTGATTATTATAGTAAGAAATATCAAAACTTACTCTTCTGTCTAAGAAAGCCATTTCTAAACCAACTTCATAACTTTCTTGTCTTTCTGGTAAAAGATTTAAGTTAGCCTGAGCACCAGGGTTAGAAGCGATACCATTTCCATTGAAAGGTGTACCAATTCCGAACGTATTGAATACTCTGTAAGGATTTGTATCACTACCAACTTCAGCGTAGTTAGCTCTAAGTTTACCAAAAGTTAACCAATCTGCCTCAATTAATTGAGAAAAAATTAAACTTCCAGAAACTGAGAAATAGTTGTATCTGTTATCAGCTTTAGGTAAAGTTGAAGAACGGTCAGATCTGAAAGATCCTTCTATATATGCGAAATTATCATAACCTAAACTAGCTCTGATATATTCACCATCCACCATACTTGTTGCATCATATTCACCTGGAGCGTTAATAGGATTTACACTATTTGAAAGTGCATATAACCCTTTTAAGTTTAAACCTCCGTTTGTTGCAGCAAATATACTGTTGTTTACGTTTCTTCTTAAGTTTAATCCTATGTTACCTTCTAAGTTTAATTTATCTGTTAAATCTTTATTGAAGTTTAACATAAAGTCATAGTTATACTCAGAAACATTATTATTGAATCTTGAATAAGAAGATACGTTAGAACTTCCAACATTTGTTCTTTCTTCTTGTAATTCGGCATAAGTATCAAAAGAGAATCTAGCCATGGCATTTAACCAATCATTTAGTTCAAGGTCTAATGCGAAGTTTCCAAAGAATCTGCTTCTTGTATCTGTTTGGTAATTTTCGTAGTATGTCCAGTAAGGGTTATCTGAATATATAGGAGCAGTATCATCCCATGCGTAAGCATTCCAAGTTGTGTTATCTCTTGTTGCGAAATAAGCATCTTTTTGCTCTTTTAAGTCAACGTTCATTTGGAACCATTGTCTGAATTGTTGCATTGAGTTATTTGAATCATAACCAGTACCATTTCTACCTTTACCATCTGTTTTAACATAGTTAAAATAAGTAGAAGCAGTTAATTTATCAGATAAATTGTGAGATCCATTGAAAGAAACCGTATTTCTTTTAAGAATACTGTTTGGTAAGTTACCTGTTTGGTTTAAATTGGTAACACCTAATCTGAAAGAACTTTTATCAGTTCCACCATCTAAAGATACAGAGTTAACAGCAGTTACACTAGTACCCCAAACATAATTAGGATCATTTTTACCAGCTACCCATGGAGTTGCTACTTTGTAACCATCTAAATTTGGATAAATAGAAGTCCATTGATACACCAATAAGTTTTCATCAAAAGCAGCACCATAAGAAGCATCTTCAGTAAAAACAGTTGTTAAATCATCAACTCCATCTCCATCAACATCATATAATCCAAAGTATCCACCAGGACCATCATAATAAGGACCGTAACCAGCACCATATTTGTTTTGGTATTTTACTAATGTTTCTTTGTCAGCATTACCCATAGTAATACTAGAATTTACAGTTACACCAATTCCTTTTTGAGTTGTACCTTTTTTAGTTGTAATCATTACAACACCATTTGAAGCTCTTGAACCGTAAAGTGCTGTTGCAGCAGCTCCTTTTAACACGTTAATAGATTCAATGTCGTCTGGGTTAATGTCTGATGCAGCGTTACCATAATCATAACCACCACGACCAGTTTTTTGGCCACCTGAGTTACTGTTACTGTTATCAACAGGAATACCATCAACAACGAATAAAGCTTGGTTATTACCTGCAATAGAGTTATTACCTCTAATAACCACGTTGGTAGAACCACCAAGGTTTCCAGAAGTTTTAATGTCTAAACCGGCAACTTTACCAGATAAAGAGTTAACAAAGTTTTGACTTTTTACAGCCGCTACCGCATCACCTTTAACTTCTTGTGTTGCGTAACCTAAACTTTTCTTTTCTCTTTTAATACCTAATGCAGTTACAACCACTTCGTCTAATACGGCTGCATCTTCCAGCATGGTTACACTAACTGTATTTGAGGCACCAACAGTAACCTGCTGGGATTTTAATCCTAAATACGAAAAAACTAAAACGTCTCCTGATTTTGCATTGATAGAGTATTTTCCATCAAAATCAGATTGAGTTCCGTTTGTAGTTCCTTGTACAAGGATGTTAACACCAGGAATAGGAAGACCGGAATTATCCGATACAACACCTGATATTGTTTTTTCTTGTGCGAACGTTAGTTGCACAACAAACGCTAGTAATAGCGTTAGAATTCCACTAAACTTTGTTTTCATTTTATGATTTATTTGAATTAGTCGGTGTAAAAATCTTAATAAAAAGTTAATTAAGCAATTAAATAAGGTTAAATTTTTTGTTCAATGTGATTATTATTTATAATTCGGCTTTTTTTCTTGCTAAAAAGAAGGTCTTTTTATGAATATATTGAAATTTTGAACGTTTTTTAGAGAATATTTTGAGTTTTAGTTAAACAGATAAAATAATTGAATTATCTTTTTTAGAAATATTCAAAATATCCTTTAAGTTGATTAATTATTGGATTTATTGGAAGTTAAATTTATAATCTAGGATAAAAAAAAAGATTGCCAATTTGGCAATCTTTTTTTTTAAAAATTAAATCAGTTTTTAATTTGTGTCAAAAGCAGTAGATTCTATTGCTCCAAAATTACCACCTCCTGTAACTTTTACAACACCACCAATTGTTAATGTATAATCACCTAGGTTAGTTCCATCGTTCATTCCATCACTATAGTAATCTGTAACATGAAGTGTGTAATCTCTTCCAGCACAAAGAGTTATTGATTCTGAGGCTGTCCATTGTCCATCAGCGTAAGATCCTTCTGCTTTTTCAACTACAACACCATCTAATGCATCCGTGATATACCAACCAGTCTCACTAGAATAATAATCGAAGTTGAAATCTAAAGTTCCTGTTATTTCAGTACAATTTTGAATATAACTAAGAGTAGTCGCTTTACTATTAGAATAGCCATCTGCATGGTCAAAACTTATTAAAATTTTGTTAACCCCTATTCCTAAGTTGGTATCTGATAATGCTACAGTGAAAGTTGCCTCGTTTGATCCAGCAGGAATTGTAACAGAGGCTGGTACTGTATAAGATCCAGAAGCAGCTCCTGAACCATCTACAGTTAAATCAAAAGAACGATCAGCTCCAGTTACATCAGCGGTAAAAACCTTAATATCGTAACTCGTTGATGCTCCAGGATCAACTCCAGTAGAATAAGCGAATTTCGCAAATGTTACATAGGCTGGGCTATCTGGCACATAAGTGTCTTCACAATTTTGTAAAAATGTGAAGGACAAACATGCTATAAAAAGATATATTATTTTTTTCATAAAATTTAAATTTTGTTTAATTAATGATAAACACTAAATAATGATTTAGTTATTTTGGTCACTTATGAATGGGTTATTTTGAATCTCAGCTTCCGGAATTTCAAAAGTAAGACGCTCATCGTTATATTGAATAACTTCACCTACAAAAGATAAATGGTTTGCACCTCTTTTAGTACTTCGTTTATTTCTTTTTAGGTTTAAGTAAGTTTTACCTTCACCCCATAATTCAATTCTTTGTTGTAAATAGATTTCATCTAATAATGCAGTACCAGTAAGGGCATTTACATAAGATGTGTCATCAAGACGTTTATCTAATACAGCTTTCAGCGAAGTACGCGCCCCAGGTTCATCACCTGTTTTTGCAGAAGCTTCTGCATTAAGTAAATACATTTCTTCAACTCTCATATAAACATAATCAGCCGTTACAGTGGTACTTGCTCCTGCAGGTACACGTTGTGCATCATAAAATTTATTTAATGGCATTAACTGACGGTAAGCACTTGTTCCAGTATAAAACTGACCTTTTCTTACATCGTTCGCAGGAATTGCAGCATATAAATCAGAGTCAATTGCTTTAGCATCGCCATAAGCAGCATAACTGTAAGAATAATAGTCAATTTGACCCCACCATGATACCAAGTCTAATTCAGTGTCTGAAGTAATATCAAGACCCCACATCCATGCAGGCGTATTAACATCATTAAAGCCACCTAAAACTTCAGCTTCATCCATAACTGGGTATTTACCCATAACTTCCCCCGTCAATTTTTTAACGGCCAAATTATTACCCATGGCGCCATAAACGTAAGCTAAAATACCTTTAGCAACATCTTGGTTAATTTGCACTTTATCATTTCTGTTAAAGTTTGCTAATAAATCGATAGCACCCAATAAATCACTTTCAATAAAATCATAGATTTCTGAAGCAGCTACTTTTGGTCCGTTTTGATCTTGTAAATCGTCGTAAAACGGTAAAATAAGTTCTGCAGGATCATATGTTTTTTGGAAATATTGAGTTAAATAAAAGTATGAATGGGCTCTTATTGCTTTTGCTTGACCTAAAATCCATTTGTTTTCATCTAATTCAGGAGCAGCATCATTACCACCTAAAGCTTCAATTACCGTATTTGCTGAACGAATGATACGGTAGTAGTAGCGCCATACTTGATAGTTGTCTGTATAAGTATAATCTTGTGTACACTGATATTCAGTAATACTCGCTCTATACCATCCATAAGTACTAACAGATAAGGCCATATCACTAGAAAGCATATCTGCAAATACATCATATGCTTTTTGTCCAAAGTCATCATGTCCAGTTGTTCCGCCAGTACCGGTTTCAACCATTAATTTATAAATACCGGTCATGGTTCCTGCAATTACATCAGGATTTTTTGAGGCAGCTTCACCAATTTGACCTGTGGTAATAAACTGAGTCGGTTCTTTGACCAAAAAGTCCTCAGCACAGCTAAAAACAAATAGCAGACCAGCTGTGACAAATGTTAATTTAAATAATTTTTTCATAATTTTTTTTTTTAAAATTTAACTCTAACACCTAAAGTAAAAGTTGTTAATGGGGCATATAATGCACGCCCTGAACTTCCAGTTTCACTAGTTTGTGGATTAAACCCAGCTCTTGCAGTTTTAACAAAAAGATTATCACCAGATGCCCAGATATTTACTAAACTAAGACCAGTGTTAGCTAAGAATTTTGAAGGAAGGGTATATCCTATCATTACATTATTAAGTGCAAGATAATCTGTTTTAGTTAAGAATCTTGTTGAACCAGATGTACCATTAACAATCTTGTTATCCGAAAGTAGAGGAACATTAGTAATATCGCCTGGTTGCATCCATCTGTTTGCTATATCTTTATGGAAATTGTTTCCAGCAGCACCAAAACGGTCACTCATTAATTCGCCGTATTGATTATCTAATGCCCACCCACCTATACTATAAGTGAATTGTGTAGAGAAATTAAAATCGCCTAATTGACCGGCTAAACGCATTGCACCACGTACATCTGGAATAGCTGAATAACCAACATATTTATTGGTTGCAGAAGCATAGGTTTTAGTAACTTGTTTAGCTACAATTGCATCCGGGTTTTCATCTAGATAATTAGTCATTGAAAGAATAGAATCTTCACCGCTATCTAAGATGCCGTTTCCATTTAAATCATTGAAATATTGGTACCACATTGGTGCACCATCTGCTGGATCAACACCAGCCCATTCACGCGTGTAAAAGTCATAAATTGAACTACCTTTTGAATAGCCATATGGAGAAACAGAGGTATCTACAATTCTTGGCAATCCAGTAGAAGGCTCTAATGGCATGGTTGTAATTTCGTTATTAATTATTTCACCATTCACAGTAAGGTCTAATTTAAAATTTGGCGTGTTAAATAGATGACCTGTTAAATCAAATTCAATCCCTTGGTTTTGAAGTTGTCCATCATTAACTGTAATAATGGCGATACCTTGAGATGGTCCAACTCTACGATCAAAAATTAAGTTATCTGTTTTCTTGACGTAATAATCTACAGAACCATCGATGAAATTTCCAAGTCCAAATTCAACACCTGTTTGAAACATTTTTGATTCTTCCCAGGTTAAATCTGGATTTCCATTAGATCTTGGCGATATAGAAATACCATTTAAAAAACTTGAATTATAAGTGTCATAGCCTGAATAGTAGCCAACACCTGCTTGATCACCAGTAACACCATAAGAAGCTTTAAGCTTTAAGAAAGTAAATAAATTACTTCCTTTTAAGAAAGATTCGTTTGACATGACCCATGCACCACCAACAGAGTAAAAAGTACCCCATTTTTCATTTATAAATCTTGAAGAACCGTCACGACGAACAGAACCAGTTAAATAGTATTTATCACCAAAGTCATAGTTTACTTGACCAAAATAGGATTCAATAGAAAAACCTTCACTATAACCAGACGGTGGTCCTAGTGGATTTACAAAATTGTCTAATTCTAACAAACCATCAACAATAACTAAACCTTTGTATTGGCTATCTTCACTATAGGTATATTCGGTGCTTTCATGCGCAGCCAAAACTTCCAGGGAATGATCTCCAAATTGATTTTTGTAACGTAACAATTGTAAGAAGTTTTGAGATAGTCTTTCAGCATCTCGAGCAAATAAATTACCACCATCTCCCACTGCGGTACCGTAAAATGGGTTGGTATAAGACTTATAACGGTCATTTGAATATTGTAAACCATAACGTCCTTCTAACGTTAAATTATCATTGAATTTAATATTCATTGAAAAGTTACCGTTCAATTCATGACGCTTAGAAGCAACATCATCAAATAATGTAGAAGCAATAGGGTTCAGGTTATTGGCGTTAGGACGCGGTTTTCCTGAAACTGCACCATAATCATATCGATACCCACCAAAAATAGGATCGGGAACCAGATTATAATTAGCATCTCTTAAAAATACCGGGAAAATAGGCGCCATTTTATCAGAAAATTCAGTTAAGTTTTCCGACCCATTGGTTTGTCCATTATTAGCACTTGCAGAGTAAGCATATCCAATATTAGCACCAACATTCAGCCATTCCTTAACATTTGAGTTAACGTTCAAACGTGTAGTATAACGATCATAACTGGTTCTGATAACATAACCATCATCATTTAAATAACCAAATGACGCATAGTATTTTGTCTTTTCATCTCCGCCACCCATACGTAAATTTCCTTCATTTCTGAAAGCTGAATCAAAAGCATAATCTTTATATAATTCTGGGGTATAACGTCTTGTTACACCACTTCTTACAGTATGAGTTACAGGATCAATTAATTCACTGGCATCAGCCACATTCCACAGATTGTAGCCAGGGTTTACATAGGCATCTGTAAATAACGTATTGTTTGCATAATCTACTGGGTTTACACCGTCGATTGCACCACGATTATAAAGACCTTCCCAAACATATCCTATATATTCTTCAGGAGAAGTAACCACATCATATCGAGGTATTATCTGAGCATTGATACCACTTTTAACATCAATTTCAATATAATCTTCAGTAGCAGCTCCACCTTTTGTAGTAATTAAGATAACACCGTTAGATCCTCTGGCACCATATATTGCAGTAGCCGTTGCATCTTTTAATACCGTTGTACTTTTTATATCAGAAGGGTTAATGGAGTTAATACTTCCTCCAAAAGGCACGCCATCCACAACATAAAGAGGGTCACGATTTCCATTTACAGATCCGTAACCTCTAATTCTAATTGTAGATGTTGTTCCTGGTTGTCCAGACGTATTAATAACTGTAACACCCGCAACCTCACCAGCAAGAGCTTGAGAAACGTTAGAAACGTTTTTAATTTCAAGCAATTCGCTTCCAACAGTTTTGGCTGTTCCAGCAAAAGATTGTTTTGTCGCAGTACCGTAACCAACAACTAATACTTCATCTAATGCAGCAATGTCTGTTAACATCATAACATCCATTGTTGTTGAAGCACCAACGGTAAGGTCTTGTGATTGCATACCTAAGTATCTAAACATTAAGACATCCCCAGTTTGCGAAGTGATGGAATATTTACCATCAAAATCACTTTGAGTACCTTTAGTTGTTCCTTTAATTACAACACTAACACCAGGAAGAGGAATACCAGCATCATCTGTTATCGTTCCTGAAATAGTTTTTTCTTGTGCAAATGTTAGTTGCACAACAAACGCCAGTAATAGCGTTAGAATTCCACTAAACTTTGTTTTCATTTTTAATTTTTTTGAATTAGTCTTTGTAAAAATCCTAATAAAAAGTTAATTAAACAATTTTTATTGGTTAAAATCTTCATTTTTTGATAAAAAACCGGTGTTTTTAGGATGTTTTTAGTTTTTGTTGGGGTGTCACTAAAAATTTGATGTGAGGCTTAGGTGAATTTGAGAGTTTGAGAACTTAAATTTTTGTGTATTCGTTTTGCCATTGGCAAAGTTAAGTTTTAACAAGCCCCCTTTTGATAAAATACCCAGTCCGAAACCATATGCAAATAATTTTTCTTTTGTAGTTGTGATTTTATTTTCAAAAGAGGCAACATCAATTAATGAATGAATATAAATGGTAGGACTTAAAAGTAATCTGTATTCTGTATTTACAAAGGCATAAGATGTAGCTATGATGCTGTTTTCATTAAACCCTCTTATTGAATTAATACCACCAAAGCGATATAATTCATTTTCAAAGTAATTTTCTGATACAAGACTCGAACCATTAAAACGTAAATAAAAACTGTTCTTTTGATTCAAATTAAAAATTTTAAAAGCATCAATTTGTAATTGCGTTTGTTTAATACCAGATTCAAAAGTTTTTCTTTTTCCAAATCCTGTTTCAATATAAAAACTTGAATTTACAGGAAATAGTAAATTGTAATATTGAGGTAAGGTGTATTGATAAGCAACTGTGAAGTAATTAGATTTGTAGTCCGATATGGGTTTGGTGGTTGCAGTATTTAAAAGATTATTAGATTCCGTTGCTTTAATGCCAGTAAATAATTTATGGTTTGAAGTTACTTGGTAATTAATTTTAGCAGATTGGTTGATGGTAGTAAAAGTTGAATCTTGTTTAAAAATGTAAAGTTGTAAATCAATCCCAAGAGGTGTTTTTAATAAATATGGCATGCTTATATCAGTCTGAAAAAACTTTTGATTGCCTTGCGTACTTTTATATTGTAGCCCTAAAGATTCTCCGTAATTTAAATTATTAACAAGATTTAAATTTAAATAACCGTTAAAGTCCAGTTTATTGGTGTCTTCGTTGGTTCCAAACCCTAAAAACCCATCAAACATATTGCTTTTTGATTTTTCAATATACATATATAATATAGTAGAGTCTTTTGTAAATAAAACTTCAGGTTGTTTTATTTGTTTAACAAATCTTAGGGTGTTTAATTTTTCTGCTTTCTTTTTGATGGTTGTTAAATCAAAGGATTGCTTTGGTTTAATTTTTAGATATTGGTTTAAAAACGATCTTGGGAATTTTTCATACCCTTTAATGATGATAGAATTAATATTTCTTTTTTGATCTTTAGAATTTACTATTAAATCTGCTTCTATAATACCGCTAGCATCCGTTTTAATATTTGATAAAGTTAATTTTGAAAAGGGGTCGCCTTTATCAGAAATTTTACTGTTTAATAAATTTAAAGCTTTTTCAATTTGTGATACTGGCAACTCAAAGTAGGATGGATTTATTTTTTTTGAAACAGACTTTAAAAGAGCGTGGTTTATTTCTTTTTGGTTGTAATATATATATATGGTGTGAAATTTCTTTTTTAAATCGAATTTCACCAATAATAATGAGTCGTTTTCTTTTTGAATTTCCGAGTAGGTACTTTCAATATAACCAATTTTAAAAAGTTTGCTTTGAATGGAATCTAATTCAGAAATAATAGAGCTGTAATTTTTATGAATTTTTAAATATCCAATAGAATCAATCACTTGATTCTCCCTTTCATTACTACTGTTGAGTTTAAGATTTAGGTTTTGAGAAAATACTTTTGATGAAAAAAGCAGGCAAATGGTAAAAAGAAAAAGTATGGTTTTTTGCACAACTATCATTAGGATTTATACAGTGTAAAACTAACGGAAAAACAGCATTTATAATATAGCATATCTAGTAATTTTTAAATTCTCTTGAAAATTAATCAATTAGGGTTTGAAAAATACTTTTTTATTTCTACATTTGCAGCCCTCTAAACAGAGGTAATTTAAATAAACATATAAATTATATGCCAACAATTTCACAATTAGTACGAATAGGAAGAGCCAAAATAACCAAGAAGAGTAAATCGGCTGCTTTAGATTCGTGTCCGCAAAGACGTGGAGTATGTACTCGTGTTTATACGACAACACCTAAAAAACCAAACTCAGCAATGCGTAAAGTTGCAAGGGTTAGGTTAACTAATGGTAATGAAGTAAACGCATACATCCCAGGTGAAGGACACAATTTACAAGAGCACTCGATAGTATTGGTTAGAGGTGGAAGGGTAAAAGATTTACCAGGAGTTAGATATCACATTGTTCGTGGTGCCTTAGACACAGCAGGTGTTGCAGGTAGAACACAACGTAGATCTAAGTATGGTGCAAAACGCCCTAAGAAGTAATTAAAAAACTTTAAGAAGAAGACATGAGAAAAAGACAAGCGAAAAAAAGACCGCTTTTACCAGATCCACGTTTTAACGATCAGTTAGTGACTCGTTTCGTGAACATGATGATGTGGGACGGTAAAAAGTCAGTAGCTTTTAAAGTGTTCTATGATGCAATGGATATTGTAGAAACAAAGAAAACGGACGAAGAAAAAACAGCTCTTGAAGTTTGGAAAGATGCTTTATCTAACGTTATGCCTCACGTAGAAGTACGTAGTCGTAGAGTAGGTGGTGCTACATTTCAAATTCCAATGCAAATACGTCCAGACCGTAAAGTTTCAACGGCTATGAAATGGCTTATTAGCTATTCACGTAAAAGAAATGAAAAATCAATGTCACAAAGACTTGCTTCAGAAATTATAGCAGCAGCTAAAGAAGAAGGAGCAGCTGTTAAGAAACGAGTTGACACTCATAAAATGGCAGAGGCAAACAAAGCGTTCTCTCACTTTAGATTTTAATAGGAAATGGCAAGAGATTTAAAATATACAAGAAATATAGGAATTGCTGCTCATATTGATGCTGGTAAAACAACAACAACAGAGCGAGTTCTTTACTATACCGGAGTATCACATAAAATAGGTGAAGTGCACGATGGTGCGGCAACTATGGACTGGATGGAGCAAGAACAAGAGCGTGGTATTACAATTACCTCTGCGGCTACAACCTGTGAATGGATATTTCCTAGAGTAAATGGCGTTCCTGCAGACAATGCAAATAGTTACCATTTTAATATTATTGACACTCCTGGTCACGTTGACTTTACGGTTGAAGTAAACCGTTCGTTACGTGTATTAGATGGGTTAGTATTCTTATTTAGTGCAGTTGATGGTGTTGAGCCACAATCTGAAACTAACTGGAGATTAGCTGATAACTATAAAGTGCCAAGAATTGGGTTTGTTAACAAAATGGATCGTCAAGGATCTGATTTTATGATGGTTAACACTCAGGTAAAAGAAATGTTAGGTTCTAATGCAGTGCCTATCGTTTTACCAATTGGTGAAGAAATAGATTTTAAAGGTGTAGTTGATTTAGTAAAAAACAGAGCTATTGTGTGGCATGATGAAACACAAGGAGCGACGTTTGATGTTATTGAAATACCTGAGGAATTAAAAGCTGAAGCTAAAGAATATAGAGCAAAACTTATTGAAGAAGTAGCTACCTATGATGAGAACTTACTTGAGAAGTTCATGGAAGATGAAAATTCAATCACAGAAGATGAAATTCATGCAGCCTTAAGAGCTGCCGTGATGGATATGGCAATCATTCCAATGATTTGTGGTTCTTCGTTTAAAAATAAAGGAGTTCAGTTTTTATTAGATGCAGTATGCCGTTATTTACCATCTCCAATGGATAAAGAAGGTATTATTGGTATTAATCCTGATACTGAAAAACAAGAAATTCGTAAGCCAGATGTAAAGGAACCATTTGCTGCGTTAGCGTTTAAAATTGCTACCGATCCTTTCGTGGGACGTTTAGCATTCTTCCGTGCTTATTCAGGTCGTTTAGATGCTGGATCTTACGTATTAAATAATCGTTCTGGTAATAAAGAACGTATTTCACGTATCTATCAGATGCATGCCAATAAGCAAAATGCTATTGATTTTATTGAAGCAGGAGATATAGGTGCGGCTGTAGGTTTTAAAGATATTAAAACTGGAGATACATTAACTTCTGAAAAACATCCTATTGTTTTAGAAAGTATGGTGTTTCCTGAGCCAGTAATTGGTATCGCGGTTGAACCTAAAACAAAAGCAGATGTTGATAAGTTAGGTATGTCTTTAGCTAAATTAGCTGAAGAAGATCCTACTTTCCAAGTACGTACAGATGAGGCTAGTGGACAAACTATTATCTCTGGTATGGGTGAGTTACACTTAGATATTATTGTTGATCGTTTAAGACGTGAGTTTAAGGTTGAAGTAAATCAAGGTAAACCACAGGTTGAATATAAAGAAGCTATTACAAAAGTTGCTAACCACAGAGAGGTTTACAAAAAACAATCTGGTGGACGTGGTAAATTTGCTGATATCGTATTTACATTGGAACCAGCAGAAGACGGAAAAGTTGGTCTTGAGTTTGTTAACAACGTAAAAGGAGGTAACGTACCAAAAGAATATATCCCTTCTGTTGAAAAAGGATTTAAACAAGCCATGGCTAATGGTCCTTTAGCAGGATTTGAAGTAGATAGTATGAAAGTAACGCTTACAGATGGATCTTTCCATGCTGTGGATTCTGATGCATTATCATTTGAATTAGCAGCTAAGTTAGGTTTCAAAGCTGTTGCTAAACAAGCTGGGGCTGTAATTCTTGAGCCTATCATGAAACTTGAAGTTATTACGCCAGAAGAAAATATGGGTGATATTGTTGGTGACTTAAACCGTCGTCGTGGTCAAGTTAATGATATGGGTGATAGAGCAGGTGCTAAAACTATTAAAGCTGAAGTGCCACTTTCTGAAATGTTTGGATATGTAACGACATTAAGAACATTATCTTCTGGTCGTGCAACATCAACAATGGAGTTTTCACATTATGCTGAGACACCTTCAAATATTTCTGAAGAAGTTATCAAAGAAGCTAAAGGTGTACAATCTTAAAAAGTTAAGAAAATGAGTCAAAAAATAAGAATAAAATTAAAGTCTTACGATCACAACTTAGTAGATAAGTCTGCAGATAAGATTGTAAAAACGGTAAAAAGTACTGGTGCTGTAGTAACAGGTCCTATTCCATTACCAACTCACAAGAAAATTTTCACTGTATTGCGTTCTCCGCACGTAAATAAAAAGTCTAGAGAGCAATTTCAGTTAAGTTCTTATAAGAGATTACTTGATATTTATAGTTCATCATCAAAAACTATTGATGCTTTGATGAAACTAGAATTGCCAAGTGGTGTAGAAGTAGAGATTAAAGTATAGTTAGTATATCAAGGGAGTTTCCTTGAAAACATGTCCTAAGCTGCGAGCGAAGGAAAAACGGTAAAAATACATTCAGGGTTGAACGTATTTCGACCCTGAGTTTTTTAAATAAGTAAGTAATAAATTAAATAAATAATTATGTCTGGGTTAATTGGAAAAAAAATCGGTATGACCAGCATCTTTGATAGCAACGGGAAAAATATTCCTTGTACAGTTATTGAAGCTGGACCATGTATCGTTACCCAAGTCAGAACTGAAGAAGTGGATGGCTACAAAGCTGTTCAGTTAGGTTTCGATGACGCGACAGAAAAAAGTGCTACTAAAGCTGACCAAGGTCACGCTAAAAAAGCAGGGACTTCTGTAAAACGCAAAATCGTTGAATTTAAAGGTTTTGATAAGGAGTACAAATTAGGTGATGCAATCACTGTTGAGCACTTTATAGAAGGTGAATTTGTTGACATCGCTGGTGTGTCAAAAGGAAAAGGATTTCAGGGTGTTGTAAAACGCCATGGATTTGGTGGTGTAGGTCAAGCTACTCACGGTCAACACAACCGTTTAAGAGCGCCTGGTTCTGTAGGAGCATCTTCGTATCCTTCTAGAGTATTCAAAGGAATGCGTATGGCAGGAAGAATGGGTGGTGATAATGTAAAAGTTGAAAATTTAAGAGTTTTAAAAGTAGTTGCTGAAAAGAATCTACTTGTAGTGAAAGGTTGTGTACCTGGACATAAAAACTCTTATGTAATTATTAGAAAATAATGAAAGTAGCAGTTTTAGATATAAACGGAAAAGACACAGGTAGAAAAGCAGAGCTTTCTCAAGATGTGTTTGCTATTGAGCCTAATAATCACGCGGTATATTTGGATGTTAAACAATATTTAGCAAATCAAAGACAAGGAACTCATAAATCGAAAGAAAGAGCTGAGATTTCTGGAAGTACACGTAAGATTAAAAAGCAAAAAGGAACTGGTACAGCGAGAGCTGGTAGCATTAAGTCAGGAGTTTTTAAAGGTGGTGGTCGTATGTTCGGTCCAAGACCAAGAAATTATAGCTTCAAACTTAATAAAAGCTTAAAGCGTTTAGCACGTAAATCAGCCTTAAGTATTAAAGCAGGAGAGAAGTCAATTGTTGTTTTAGAAGACTTTAATTTTGATGCTCCAAAAACCAAAAATTTCACTGCGGTTTTAAAAGCTTTAAACTTAGAAAACAAAAAATCTCTCTTTGTGTTGGGGGCTTCAAATAATAATGTATATTTGTCGTCACGCAATTTCAAAGGGTCTGAAGTTATAACTAACACAGAATTAAGCACTTACAAGATTTTAAATGCAAATCAGATTGTGCTTTTAGAGAGCTCTTTAGAAGGAATTGAATCGAATTTAAGTAAATAAGGAACAGATGAGTATCTTAATTAAACCTATAATCACAGAAAAAGCAACTGCTAATAGCGAAGTGAACAACTGCTATACATTTGCTGTGAATACTAAGGCGAACAAGGTGGAAATTAAAAAAGCAGTGGAAGCTGTTTATGGTGTTTCTGTTGAAAAAGTTCGTACTATAAATGTCCGTCCAGAAAGAAGAACCCGTTATACAAAAACAGGTATTCAACATGGTAAAACAAATGCTGTTAAAAAAGCAATTGTACAACTGGCGGAAGGTGAAATGATTGATTTATACAGTAACATGTAATTAGACAAAAATGTCAGTAAGAAAATTAAAACCAATCACACCAGGACAGCGATTTAGAGTAGTAAATGGATTTGACGCCATTACTACTGATAAGCCGGAGAAAAGTTTAATAGCTCCGAACAAAAGGTCTGGTGGTAGAAACAGTCAAGGAAAAATGACCATGCGCTACATAGGTGGTGGTCACAAGAGAAAGTATCGTATTATTGATTTTAAAAGAAACAAAGCAGGAATTCCTGCTGAAGTGAAATCAATAGAATATGATCCAAACAGAACCGCTTTTATCGCGTTATTGAATTATCAAGACGGCGAAAAAAGATATATCATTGCTCAAAACGGTTTACAAGTTGGTCAAACTGTAGTTTCAGGAGACGATGTTGCTCCGGAAATTGGAAATGCAATGCCTTTAAGTCAAATTCCTTTAGGAACTATTATTTCTTGTGTAGAGTTAAGACCTGGTCAAGGAGCGATTATGGCTCGTAGTGCTGGTGCTTTTGCTCAGTTAATGGCAAGAGATGGTAAGTTTGCAACAATTAAATTACCTTCTGGTGAAACAAGATTAATACTTGTTAATTGTTTAGCTACTATTGGAGTTGTTTCAAACTCAGATCATCAATTGTTAGTATCTGGTAAAGCAGGTAGAACAAGATGGTTAGGTAGAAGACCGAGAACTAGACCAGTAGTAATGAACCCTGTTGACCATCCAATGGGTGGTGGTGAAGGTAAATCTTCAGGAGGACATCCACGTTCAAGAAATGGTATTCCTGCAAAAGGATATAGAACTCGTTCTAAAAAGAATCCAAGTAATAAATATATTGTAGAACGTAGAAAGAAATAAGACATGGCAAGATCATTAAAAAAAGGACCTTACGTTCATTATAAATTAGATAAAAAAGTAGCAGTTAATGTTGAATCAAACAAAAAAACAGTAATCAAAACTTGGTCAAGAGCAAGTATGATTACTCCAGATTTTGTTGGTCAAACAATAGCAGTTCATAATGGCCGTCAGTTTGTACCAGTGTATGTAACTGAAAACATGGTAGGTCATAAATTAGGAGAGTTTTCACCAACAAGATCATTTAGAGGTCATGCTGGTGCTAAAAATAAAGGTAAAAAATAGTAAGCAATGGGAAGTCGTAAAAAACAAATGGCAGACGCTATTAAGGAAGCAAACAAGCAAGTTGCTTTTGCTAAACTTAATAATTGTCCTACATCACCAAGAAAAATGCGTTTAGTAGCCGATTTAGTAAGAGGTGAACGCGTAGAAAAAGCGCTTAATATTTTGAAATTCAATCAAAAAGAAGCTTCAAGTAAATTAGAAAAATTGTTGTTATCAGCAATTGCTAACTGGCAGTCTAAAAACGAAGAAGCAAGTATTGAAGATGCCGAATTAGTAGTAAAAGAGATTAGAGTTGACGGAGGCGCAATGTTAAAAAGATTACGTCCAGCACCTCAAGGTCGCGCACACAGAATTAGAAAACGTTCTAACCACGTTACATTAGTAGTTGGAGCTAACAATAACACACAAAGCTAAGATAGAAGTATGGGACAAAAAACAAATCCAATCGGAAATCGCTTAGGTATTATCAGAGGATGGGAATCTAACTGGTACGGAGGTAATGATTATGGAGATAAGCTTGCCGAAGACGATAAAATTAGAAAATACGTACATGTACGTTTATCTAAAGCTAGTGTATCAAGAGTAATTATTGAAAGAACTTTAAAACTTGTAACCGTTACTATCACAACGGCTCGTCCAGGTATCATTATTGGTAAAGGCGGTCAAGAGGTAGACAAGTTAAAAGAAGAGCTTAAGAAAATTACTGGAAAAGAAGTTCAGATTAACATCTTTGAAATTAAGAGACCTGAACTTGACGCATTTTTAGTAGCATCAAGCATTGCTCGTCAAATTGAGAATAGAATTTCTTATAGACGTGCTATAAAAATGGCAATTGCTGCGACTATGCGAATGAATGCTGAAGGAATTAAAGTTCAAATTAGTGGTCGTTTAAATGGTGCTGAAATGGCACGTTCAGAACACTACAAAGAAGGACGTATTCCTTTATCAACTTTTAGAGCCGATATTGACTATGCTTTAGTTGAGGCACACACTACTTACGGTAGATTGGGTGTTAAAGTATGGATTATGAAAGGCGAAGTATATGGTAAAAGAGAGCTTTCTCCGCTAGTTGGAATGTCCAAAAAGCAAGGAAAAAGTGGAGCAACGGGTCGTGGTGGAGCCAATACTGGTAAACCACGTCGTAGAAAGTAATTTTTTATAAAGTAAAGAAAAATGTTACAGCCAAAAAGAACAAAATTTCGTAAACAACAAAAAGGTCGTATGAAAGGGATCTCTCAAAGAGGTCACCAACTTTCAAACGGAACTTTTGGGATAAAATCACTAGACTCAGATTTTTTAACATCACGTCAAATTGAAGCAGCTCGTATTGCCGCTACACGTTACATGAAAAGAGAAGGGCAGCTTTGGATTAAAATATTTCCAGATAAGCCAATTACAAAGAAACCTCTTGAAGTACGTATGGGTAAAGGTAAAGGTGCTGTTGAATATTGGGTAGCTGTTGTTAAACCAGGAAGACTACTTTTTGAAGTAGGAGGAGTGCCGTTAGATATTGCTAAAGAAGCATTACGTTTAGCCGCTCAAAAATTACCTGTAAAAACTAAGTTTATAATCGCTAGAGATTACGAAGCATAATTTATTTGATATTATGAAACAATCAGAAATTAAAGAATTATCTGTAGCTGAGTTACAAGAGAAACTTAGTGAAACTAGAAAGAGTTATTCAGATCTAAAATTAGCTCATGCAATATCTCCTTTAGAAAATCCAATTCAATTACGTGGTATTAGACGTACCGTAGCAAGAATTGCGACCGAATTAACTAAAAGAGAATTACAATAATTCTGCTGAAAGATGGAAACAAGAAATTTAAGAAAAGAACGTATAGGTGTTGTTACAAGTAACAAAATGCAAAAATCTATTGTAGTTGCAGAAGTTAAAAAAGTAAAACATCCTATGTATGGTAAGTTCGTGTTGAAAACAAAAAAATATGTTGCACACGACGAAACAAACGATTGTAATATTGGAGATACGGTAAGAATCATGGAAACAAGACCTTTAAGTAAATCTAAATGTTGGAGATTAGTTGAAATAATTGAAAGAGCTAAATAATTATGTTACAGCAAGAATCAAGATTAAAAGTAGCAGATAACACTGGAGCAAAGGAAGTTTTAACTATCCGTGTTCTAGGTGGTACTAAAAGAAGATATGCTTCTGTGGGAGACAAAATTGTTGTTTCAGTTAAAGATGCAACACCTAACGGTAACGTTAAAAAGGGTGCTGTTTCAACTGCAGTTGTTGTACGTACAACAAAAGAGGTTAGAAGACCAGACGGATCTTATATCAGATTTGACGATAACGCATGTGTGTTATTAAACGCTCAAGGAGAAATGAGAGGAACTCGTGTTTTTGGCCCTGTTGCTAGAGAACTTCGTGATAAACAATTCATGAAAATTGTATCATTAGCACCTGAAGTGCTTTAATGAATTATAAGATGACAAAGCTTAAAATAAAATCAGGAGATACCGTAAAAGTAATTGCTGGAGATCACAAAGGATCTGAAGGTAAAGTACAAAAGGTATTGTTAGATAAGAACAAAGCGATCGTTGAAGGTATTAATGTTGTAAAAAAACATACTAAGCCAAGTGCTAAAAACCCTCAAGGTGGAATCGTAGAAAAAGAAGCGCCGATTCATATTTCAAACTTATCGTTGTTAACTAAAAAAGGTGAAACAACAAGAGTTGGATTTAAAATGGAAGGCGAGAAGAAAGTAAGATTTTCTAAAAAATCTAATGAAGTAATTTAGTTATGGCATATACACCTAGACTTAAAGAAGAGTATAAAAGCAAAGTAATTGCTGCTCTTACAGACGAATTTGGATATAAAAATGTAATGCAAGTTCCAAAACTTAGAAAGATAGTAATATCTAAAGGAGTTGGAGCTGCAGTTGCAGATAAAAAGTTAATTGACTACGCTGTAGAAGAATTAACTACTATATCAGGACAAAAAGCTATTTCAACGATCTCTAAAAAAGACGTTGCGGCATTTAAATTACGTAAAGGAATGCCAATTGGCGCAAAAGTAACTTTACGTGGTGAAAAAATGTATGAATTTTTAGATCGTTTAGTAACTTCTGCCTTACCTCGTGTAAGAGATTTTAACGGAATAAAAGCAACTGGATTTGATGGAAGAGGTAACTACAATTTAGGAGTTACTGAGCAAATTATATTCCCAGAGATTAATATTGATAAAGTTAATAAAATCTCAGGAATGGATATTACATTTGTAACTTCTGCAGAAACAGATAAAGAAGCAAAATCATTATTAACAGAATTAGGATTACCTTTTCAAAAGAACTAAGATATGGCTAAAGAATCAATGAAAGCCCGTGAGGTAAAAAGAGCTAAAACAGTAGCTAAGTATGCTGAAAAACGTAAAGCTTTAAAAGAAGCTGGCGATTATGAAGCGTTACAAAAGTTACCAAAAAATGCTTCTCCTATTCGCATGCATAATAGATGTAAATTAACTGGAAGACCAAAAGGATATATTAGAGATTTTGGTATTTCACGTGTTACCTTCAGAGAAATGGCAAATCAAGGCCTTATCCCTGGAGTAAGAAAAGCAAGTTGGTAATATTATTTAAATAATCAGATTTAAGGTTCAACGTAGGTTGAAAACCAAAATCACAAAATCAATTCATTATGTATACAGATCCAATAGCGGATTATTTAACAAGAATTAGAAATGCGGTGAGTGCAAACCACAGAGTGGTAGAGATTCCAGCTTCTAATTTAAAAAAGGACATCACAAAAATATTATTCGAGCAAGGATATATTTTAAGCTACAAGTTTGATGATTCTGGAGTACAAGGAACAATTAAAATTGCTCTTAAGTACAACAAGGAAACAAAAGAACCTGTAATTAAGAAAATTGAAAGAATAAGTAAACCAGGTTTACGTAAATACGCAAGTTCAAAAGAATTACCTAGAATTCTTAATGGTCTTGGAATTGCCATAGTTTCTACTTCGCATGGGGTAATGACTGGTAAGCAAGCCAAAAGAGACAATGTAGGTGGTGAAGTATTGTGTTACGTTTACTAAAAATATAAGAAATGTCAAGAATAGGAAATAATCCAGTAGTAATTCCAAATGGTGTTACAGTTGATATAAAAGACGGAATAATTACAGTAAAAGGAAAGTTGGGTGAATTAACTCAAAATTATGATTCTGTAGATATTAAAGTTGAAGATGGAAATGTTTTAGTAACGCGTTCTGCTGACACTAAAGATCTAAAAGCAAAACATGGTCTATACAGATCATTAGTACGTAATATGATTGAAGGTGTTTCAAAAGGATGGACTAAAGAATTAGAGTTAGTAGGTGTAGGTTATAGAGCTAGCAATCAAGGTCAAACTCTTGAATTAGCTTTAGGATTTTCTCATAATATTGTAATGAGTTTAGCTCCAGAAGTTAAAGTAGAAGCAGTAAATGAGAAAGGTAAAAACCCTATCATTAAATTAACGTCACATGACAAACAACTTGTAGGACAAATTGCTGCAAAAATCCGTGGTTTTAGAAAACCAGAACCTTACAAAGGAAAAGGAATTAAGTTTGTTGGTGAGGTATTAAGAAGAAAAGCAGGTAAATCAGCTTAATAAGTAAGTTATGGCATTGACAAAATACGAAAGAAGAATAAGAATTAAAAGCAGAATTCGCAAGATAGTTTCTGGAACAGAAGCTAAACCTAGATTATCTGTTTTTAGAAGTAATAAAGAAATTTATGCTCAAATAGTTGATGATGTTACTGGTAAAACTATCAGTGCAGCATCTTCAAGAGATAAAGATATTAGTTCTGCTAAAGCTAATAAAACTGAGGTGGCTGCGTTGGTAGGTAAATCAGTAGCTGAAAAAGCTTTAAAAGCAGGTGTAGAGACCATCGCTTTTGATAGAGGTGGATATTTATATCACGGTAGAGTAAAATCATTAGCTGAAGGAGCTAGAGAAGCAGGACTTAAATTCTAAGAAATTATGTATCGAAAATACAAAAGCGCAGAGTTAGTAAAACCAGGTGGATTAGATCTTAAAGATCGTTTAGTTGGTGTACAAAGAGTTACAAAAGTAACTAAGGGTGGTAGAGCATTCGGTTTTTCAGCAATTGTAGTAGTTGGTGATGAAGCTGGTGTTGTTGGTCAAGGTTTAGGAAAATCTAAAGATGTAGCGAGTGCAATTGCAAAAGCTATTGAGGATGCTAAGAAAAACCTTGTTAGAATTCCTATTAAAAAAGGAACTTTACCACACGAACAAAAAGGTAAATATGGTGGAGCAAGAGTAAATATTATTCCTGCAGCTGCCGGTACGGGAGTTATTGCTGGTGGAGCTGTTAGAACAGTTCTTGAAGCAGTTGGTGTACATGATGTATTATCAAAATCTCAAGGTTCATCAAACCCTCATAATGTGGTAAAAGCTACATTTGATGCTTTGTTACAATTAAGAGATGCTAAAAGAATAGCTTCAGATAGAGGAATTTCACTTGAAAAAGTTTTTAACGCATAAGGATTATAGAGATGGCAAAAATTAAAGTAACTAAAGTTAAAAGCGCAATCAATCGTACATTAAGACAAAAAAGAATTTTAGAATCTTTAGGTCTTAAAAAAATTGGTCAAGTAGTAGAGCACGACGCTACATCAAGTATTCTTGGTATGGTAAGTAAAGTAAATCACTTAGTTTCTGTTGAAGAAATTAAATAATAAAATACTGAAATGGATTTAAGTAATTTAAAACCTGCAGAAGGTTCAGTTAAAAATCAAGGAAAAAGAATAGGTAGAGGGCAAGGATCTGGTAAAGGTGGTACTGCTGCAAGAGGTCACAAAGGAGCCAAGTCTCGTTCTGGTTATTCTAAGAAAATAGGTTTTGAAGGTGGGCAAATGCCACTTCAAAGACGTGTTCCTAAATTTGGTTTTACAAATATTAATCGTGTAGAATATCAAGGAATTAATCTTGATACTTTACAACAATTAGTAGACGATAAGAAAATAAAAGATACAGTAGATTTAGATACTTTATTCTCTAATAGGTTAACTGGAAAAAATGATCTGGTTAAAATAATGGGAAGAGGTGAATTAAAAGCTAAATTAAAAGTGTCTGCTCATAAGTTTACAGCAACAGCGAAAGCTGCTATTGAAGCTGCGGGTGGAGAAGCTGTAACTATCTAAGATCTTATTAGTATATGAAATTTATAGAATCAATAAAAAATGTTTGGAAAATAGAGGAACTGAGAAACCGTATCGTAGTTACACTTGGTTTATTATTAGTGTATCGATTTGGTGCTCAAGTAACCTTGCCAGGTATAGATGCAGCTCAATTGGGTGGATTATCAGATAGTACTGATTCTGGTCTGCTGGGTTTACTTAATGCCTTTACAGGTGGTGCATTTGCAAATGCTTCGGTGTTTGCTCTTGGTATTATGCCATACATTTCTGCTTCAATTGTTGTACAATTAATGGGAATTGCGATTCCTTATTTACAAAAACTGCAAAAAGAAGGAGCAAGCGGACAAAAGAAAATAAATCAAATCACACGTTGGTTAACAATTGCAATCTGTTTGTTACAAGCACCAGGTTATTTAGCAAGTTTGCCAGCTTTAGGAATTCCTCAAAGTGCATTCCTTTTAGGTAGTGGTCCGTTGTTTTATTTCTCTTCTGTTACAATTTTAGTAACTGGCTGTATATTTGCTATGTGGTTAGGAGAAAAAATTACTGATAAAGGTATTGGAAATGGTATCTCCTTATTAATTATGGTAGGTATTATTGCTAGAATGCCGGCTTCATTCATTCAAAATGCAGCTAACAGATTAGAAGGTAATAATGTGATGCTTATACTTTTTGAACTAGTTATTTGGTTTGTAATTATTTTAGCTGCGATACTTTTAGTAATGGCGGTTAGAAAAATTGCTGTTCAATATGCTAGACGAACTGCTTCTGGAAGTTATGAAAAGAATGTTATGGCAGGTTCAAGACAATACATTCCATTAAAACTTAACGCATCTGGTGTTATGCCAATTATCTTTGCTCAAGCGATTATGTTTGTTCCTGGTTTAATTGGAGGGTCTGCTTTGTTAAAGGATTCGGCGGCAGGAGCATGGATGCAAGCTCAATTTTCTGATATTTTTGGATTTTGGTATAATGTAGTTTTTGCTTTTTTAATTATTGTATTTACATATTTCTATACAGCAATTACAGTACCAACTAACAAAATGGCTGATGACTTAAAACGTAGTGGAGGTTTTATTCCTGGTATTAGACCTGGATCTGAAACTTCTGAATATTTAGATAAAATAATGTCGCAAATAACCTTACCGGGATCTATATTTTTGGCTTTAATTGCTGTGTTCCCAGCGTTTATAGTTAAACTTATGAATGTACAACAAGGTTGGGCGCTATTCTTTGGTGGAACTTCATTAATCATTTTAGTGGGTGTTGCTATTGATACTATGCAACAAGTAAATTCTTACTTGTTAAATAGACATTATGATGGCTTGATGAAAACTGGTAAAAACAGAAAAGCTTTAGCTTAATTAAAATACCATGGCAAAACAGGCAGCAATAGAGCAAGACGGAACCATTATAGAAGCATTATCAAATGCTATGTTTCGTGTTGAATTAGAAAATGGTCATATTGTGACAGCGCATATCTCTGGTAAAATGCGTATGCATTATATCAAATTGTTACCAGGAGACAAAGTAAAATTAGAAATGAGTCCTTATGATTTATCAAAGGCTCGAATAACTTATAGATACTAATACGATGAAAGTAAGAGCATCAGTTAAAAAAAGAAGTGCAGATTGTATAATCGTGCGTAGAAAAGGTAGACTTTACGTAATTAACAAAAAGAATCCTAGATTCAAACAAAGACAAGGGTAGTTATGGCAAGAATTGCAGGTGTAGACATACCAAAAAACAAAAGAGGAGTTATCTCTTTAACTTATATCTACGGAGTAGGTAGAAGTAGAGCAAAAGAAATTTTAGCTGTTGCTAAAGTAGACGAAAGCATTAAAGTGCAAGATTGGACAGACGATCAGATTGGAAACATTCGTGATGCTGTGTCATCTTTTACCATTGAAGGTGAATTGCGTTCTGAAACACAATTAAACATTAAGCGATTAATGGATATTGGTTGTTACAGAGGAATTCGTCATAGAGCTGGTCTTCCATTAAGAGGACAACGTACAAAAAACAACTCTAGAACTAGAAAAGGTAGAAGAAAAACAGTTGCAAACAAGAAAAAAGCAACTAAATAATAATTAGTAATATGGCAAAGACAAGTACTAAAAAACGTAAAGTTATTGTAGATTCTGTTGGAGAAGCACATGTTACTGCTTCTTTCAATAACATCATTATTTCACTTACCAACAAAAAAGGAGACGTAATTTCATGGTCTTCAGCTGGTAAAATGGGATTTAGAGGTTCAAAGAAAAACACACCTTATGCTGCTCAATTAGCAGCAGAAGATGCTTCAAAAGTAGCTCAAGAAGCTGGTTTAAAGAAGGTAAAAGTGTATGTTAAAGGTCCGGGAAATGGTAGAGAATCTGCGATTCGTTCAATTCATAATGCAGGTATTGAAGTAACTGAAATTATTGATGTTACTCCACTTCCACATAATGGTTGTAGACCTCCAAAACGTAGAAGAGTTTAAGTTTAAACTGAAATTTTTCAGTTAACAATAATTAATTAACAAGTATCAACGGGAGATCAACGTTTATCGAAGGATAAGATTAAGACCTTAATTCATAAACACTCTCATAACTAAATTTTTAAAATGGCAAGATATACTGGTCCTAAAACTAAAATAGCTCGTAAATTTGGCGAAGCTATATTTGGAGAAGATAAGTCTTTTGAGAAAAGAAACTATCCTCCAGGTCAACACGGTGCAAATAAGCGTCGTGGAAAAAAATCTGAATACGCAATCCAGTTAATGGAAAAGCAAAAAGCAAAATATACCTATGGGGTATTAGAGCGTCAATTCAGAAATATGTTTAAACGTGCAAGAGCCGCTCAAGGTATTACTGGTGAGGTGCTTTTACAACTTTGTGAGTCTAGATTAGATAACGTTGTATTTAGAATGGGAATATCTCCATCTAGAAGTGGTGCTAGACAATTAGTATCTCACAGACATATTACTGTAAATGGAGAAGTGGTAAATATCCCATCTTATTCATTAAAAGCAGGTGACGTTATTGCTGTTAGAGAAAAATCGAAATCACTTGAAGCAATTGATAGATCATTAGCAAATTCAAGTACCGTTTACGAATGGATTACTTGGAATACTGAAACTAAAAAAGGAACGTATGTTTCTGTTCCTTCTAGACTTCAAATTCCAGAAAACATCAACGAACAATTCATCGTCGAATTATATTCTAAATAATTAAATAATAATATTGGTATTGAGCTAAAGGGTTTATTAGTACTTCTTCAAACTTTTAAACCGCGCAACTTAATAACAATCAAAACGAAGAAAAAGATATGGCAGTATTTAATTTTCAAAAGCCTGACAAGGTAATCATGATTGATTCAACCGATTTTGAAGGTAAATTCGAATTTAGACCTTTAGAACCTGGTTATGGCTTAACAGTAGGAAATGCTTTAAGAAGAGTTTTATTATCATCTTTAGAAGGATTTGCAATCACGTCAGTTAGAATTGAAGGAGTAGATCATGAATTTTCTGCAATCTCAGGTGTAGTTGAAGACGTAACTGAAATTATTTTAAATTTAAAACAAGTTCGTTTTAAAAGACAAATTGAAGATATTGATAATGAATCAATTTCAATTTCTATTTCGGGTCAAGAGCAAATTACAGCTGGTGATTTTCAAAAATTTATTTCAGGATTTCAAGTATTAAATTCAGAATTAGTAATCTGTAATCTAGATCCTAAAGTTAGTTTTAACTTGGAAATTACTATTGAAAAAGGTAGAGGATATGTTCCTGCTGAAGAAAACAACAAAGCTTCAGCTCCAATAGGAACTATTTTTACGGATTCAATTTATACTCCAATAAAGAATGTTAAGTATAGTATTGAAAACTATCGTGTTGAACAAAAAACGGATTATGAAAAATTAGTTTTTGAAATCATTACTGATGGTTCAATTACTCCACAAGATGCTTTAACAGAAGCTGCTAAAACATTAATTCACCACTTCATGTTATTTTCTGATGAAAGAATAACTTTAGAGGCTGATGAAATTGCACAGACTGAAACTTATGATGAAGAATCACTTCACATGAGACAGTTACTTAAAACTAAGTTAATTGATATGGATTTATCAGTTCGTGCATTAAACTGTTTAAAAGCTGCAGAAGTTGATACATTGGGTGACTTAGTATCATTCAATAAAAATGACTTAATGAAGTTCCGTAATTTTGGAAAAAAATCTTTGACAGAGCTAGAAGAGCTTGTTATTGTTAAAGGTCTTAATTTTGGTATGGATTTAAGTAAATATAAATTAGATAAAGATTAATTACTTCATATTTTGCTCCTCAATAGTGGGTTGATGCAAGATGAAGATTAAATAAAAATGTCATGAGACACGGAAAAAAAATAAACCATTTAGGTAGAAAAACAGCTCATAGAAAGGCAATGTTGGCCAATATGGCTTGTTCATTAATTGAACACAAGCGTATTAATACAACTGTAGCGAAAGCAAAAGCTTTAAAGCAATTTGTAGAGCCAATGATTACAAAGTCTAAAGAAGATACTACACATAACAGACGTCTTGTTATGCAAGATTTGAGACAAAAAGAGGCTGTAGCGGAATTATTTAGAGATGTAGCTGCAAAAGTTGGAGATAGACCAGGTGGTTATACCAGAATCATTAAGTTAGGTAACCGATTAGGTGATAATGCTGATATGGCGATGATTGAACTGGTTGATTACAATGAAATATATAACGCTGATAAAGCTGTTAAGAAAACAACTCGTAGAAGTAGAAGAGGTGGAAGCAAAAGTGAGAAACCAGTAGCCGAAACTCCAGTTGTTGAAAAACCGGCTTCAAATGAAGAAGAATAAATGTTATAAACATTAATAATTTTAAGGATAAACTTTTTTAGTTTATCCTTTTTTTTTGCAATTTTGCCAAACCTTTCGAAAAAATGAAATATCAAAAAAGACAAAAAGCAATTATTTTATTAGCAGACGGAACCATATTTTATGGGAAATCTGTAGGAAACAAGCAAGGAACAGCTTTTGGAGAAGTATGTTTCAATACTGGAATGACTGGTTATCAGGAAATTTTTACCGACCCTTCATATTTTGGGCAGCTCATGGTAACTACCAATGCACATATTGGTAATTATGGGACTCAAAAAGATGAGGTTGAATCTGATTCTATTAAAATAGCTGGGTTAATCTGTAAAAATTTTAGTTATGATTACTCTAGAGAAATTGCTGATAATTCCTTAGAGGACTTCTTAAATACCCATAACTTATTTGCGATTTCAGATGTTGATACTAGGGCATTGGTTAGTTATATTAGAGATAATGGTGCTATGAATGCTGTCATAACTACAGACGTTGAGAATATAGAGGACTTGAAGCATCAACTTTCTCAAGTTCCAAGTATGAATG
>JAHEDS010000171.1 GCA_024641135.1 Flavobacteriales bacterium | reverse complement strand
ATAATAATGAGATTTTTTCATTATTTATTAGTACTACAACGTTTTCGAAACCCACTTTTAAAGGCTTCAAATCCTCATTAAAAACTGCGTGTCCTAATGCATCTATTTCTTTATGCCCAAAGAACAGTTTCAAATCACCTATGATTTCAACTTTTGGAATAAATTGAATGTTTTCCTCTTTTAAAACCTCCTGATATAGGATACCTATATCATAAAATAAGTCTTTTTTACTAGTCATATCTCTGGCGTTTCTAATGATAAGATCGTAAAAGCATTTATCATTTTCAGGAATATCCAAATAGGGTCCGTATTTAGCGCCTTTTATAATGTTTGTAGAGATATAATATAATGATTGCATTAAAGCTATATAAATATACTTTCTGGTCGTATCACGCGGGTAATCATGAGGATAATGACCAGCCTCAAACAAAATAGTAGGTGTATTTGAACTTTGGAAGGTATCCCCGACACAATTAATGTTAAATGCATCATCATAAACCCCTACTTGATTAGGAATTACCTGTTGTAAAGAAGCGTTCATTGCAGCAATTACCTCCATAGCAATCTTCCTGTTAGATGTAATAGTACATTTTTCATCTTGGGCAGGTGCTAAAAAAGAGACTGTTGCTGGTTTATTATTGCTTCCAGCACTAAAAATAGTCCGTTGCCCATGAAGATTATAGCAGAAGTCTGGTTTAAAGGTATTAAAAACCTGTCTTAAAACTTTGCTTTCTGGTTGAGATAACGCCTGTGCATCTCTATTCAAATCGATTTGATTGGCATTTAAGCGTGTATAAGCCTCAGCACCATCCGGATTTAAAATAGGAATAATAAATAAAGTACAAGCCCTTAAAACAAGTTCTGTTAGTTCTGTATTAAAAGAGAGTGTATTTAATACATCAAAAAGAGCTTTGGTTGTGGTCGATTCATTGCCATGCATTTGTGACCACATCAATATTTTTTTTGAACCGTTCCCAATCTTTATTCCAAAAATAGGCTTTTTTAAAACGGACTCACCAATGACTTCAATAGTCATTTTTGATTCCAAGTTTTTAAGCAACGGATGGATATGCTTATTGGTAATATAACGATGATAAAGTGTTCTTTCTTTATATGTTTCGAATAGAGACTGTAAGACTTCAGTAGACATTGAAAATATTTAATATACAAATGTAAACATTTACTAATTTACATTTGTAAACACATCAATGTAACAATATTGTTTACAGAAATCAACAATACTGGTATTAGTACTAAGCATTATTTACATTAGTAACCTAAAAATATTTATAATATTTAAATAAAATTATACAATACTTTATATCAATTATTTAACTCGCTTTAGTTAATGTTTTTAATTAATAATATTCTATTTTATTTAAGATGTTTTTAGATGTATAGATTATATTTGTTACATTTGTAAATAATTTATTTTTTAAATATTGTTTACAATGATAAACAACGAAGATTTCGCAAAAAGACTCCAAAAAGTTATTGATTTTTATAGTGAATCGGCCTCCTCTTTTGCAGAAAACATAGGCGTTCAACGCTCAAGTATTTCCCATATTTTGTCTGGAAGAAATAAGCCAAGTCTAGAGTTTATTTTAAAAATGCTTCACACCTATCCTGAGGTTGAATTGTATTGGTTGTTAAATGGACAAGGAAGTTTTCCTTCAGACAACAAAATAAAAGATGAGTCTGTTTCCACTCCCAAAGAAATACCTTTCAAGCAAACAATAAATAAAACCATTAAAGAAGATGTTTCAGATAAATCGATAGAGCGTATTATTATTTTTTATTCTGATGGAAGTTTTAAAAATTATCAGAATTAAGACTTTCTTTGCTAATTTTGTATGTAAATAATAAATATGAAACAGTTTCTTGTTTTTTGTATAGCAGTCATGATACTTAGCTGTTATCAAACAGAACGTCGTTGTAATGATTTTAAAACCGGCAGCTTTTATAGTGAGGTTATCATTGATGGAAAAGTTTATAAATCTGAATTTGAACGTTTGGAACACCTACAGATAGAAACCTATAACAATAAATCAGATTCTGCACAGGTACGCTGGATTAATGACTGTGAAGTTATTTTTAAGACGATACATCCGAAAAACATGGCCGAGCATAAAGATATTCATTTAAAAATCTTAACTACAACAGATACTTCTTACACTTTTGAATATTCTTATGTTGGAGAAACTAAAAAACAAAAGGGAATGGCCTTCAAACTTAAAGAATGAATTAATTAAACGGATAAATAAAAGATTCTACAACTTGAAATATAACCTCTTTGGAATCTCTAACTTCATAAGTCATTAAAAGTTCTCCCCAAAACTGACCATCAGAAAAATCAGCAATAATCCATTTGTGATTTAATAACTTAACTGTGTTTAGCATCATCTTTCTTCCGGAGCTGGCAGCATAAGGAATTAGCGGATGGTCTCCAGACACTTCGTTTGTTTGATATAGTTGGTCTTTGATATACGGAATCAATTCCTCCACCTTAAAACCTTTTTTTTCAAAATAACTCAGAGCATCTTCATTTTTATCTAAATTAAAATGATATAAATCTAAAACCTCGTTCTCCAACTTTG
>JAHEDS010000088.1:7033-9243 GCA_024641135.1 Flavobacteriales bacterium | reverse complement strand
TGAACGCCCTTTTTTTTATTTATTATTTATAAAATTAAAACTGTAAATCAGCAACTAAATCAAAGTCATCATAAATCGCTTTATCTTTTAAATCATCGAAAAAGCTTGCTGAACCGTATTTCACATCATATTTAGTTCTGTCTATCTTTAAAGAAGCAGTGGCCTTATTTCCATAAATAGAAATTGTAAACGATATAGGATTTGATTTTCCTTTAATCGTTAAATCTCCATTAACTGAATAAGCGTTTTTACCGTTTGTTTTAACGTCATCAAAAATTAATGTTGCAGTTTCAAAATTTTTAACTCCAAAAAAATCATCTGATTTTAAATGACCTTCCAATTTCCCTTTTGAATCACCTTCCAAATCCGTTACAATAATACTTGTCATATCTATAACAAACTCTCCACCCACTAATTTGTCTTCATTAAAATTTAATGAACCTGACTTTATTGTAATAGTCCCTTCATGTGATCCTGTTACTTTGTAACCTTTCCAAACTACTTTACTTTCACTTGTTTTTACTTCTTTCTTTTGTACTTCAATTGATTTAAAAGAAAATGCTACAAAAGCAACTAAACCTGCAATAATAATTTTTTTCATTTTGTTTTTCATTTTTTATTTTTTTGTTAATTATAATTTTTTCTTAGGTACTATTTAAAGTACAGTGCAAATTTGGTCATATTTTAGACAAAGAAAAATAAAATAGATTATTAAATAATGTTAATCTAGTTTAACATCTATTCTTCTAAACTAAGCTGGCTTTTAATTTTACTTAAAAATTCTTTAGTTATACCAAGGTAAGAGGCTACCATATATTGGGGGATACGTTGTTCTATTTTTGGATATTGTTTTCTAAAATAGAGATATCTTTCTTTTGCAGTAAGTGCAAAATTCCTAACTATACGTTTTTGAGAAGCTACAAAGGCTCGTTCTATTATTTGTCTAAAAAAACGTTCTAATTTTGGTATTTTCTCGTACAACTCTTCAATAATGTCAAATGAAAACATAACCAACTCTGTGTTTTCTAAACATTGAATATTAAAATCTGCTGGTGTTTGCGTAATAAAACTTCCCATATCAGAAGTCCACCAATCTTCAATAGAAAACAAAATAATATGTTCTTGACCATCATCATCTAAATAGAACATTTTTGTACAACCCGACAGAACAAAGCATTCATATTTACAAATATCTCCTTGCTGAACCACATATTGCCCTTTTAAATACTTTCTGAGAAATACTTTTGAAACAAGAAATTCTTCCTCTTCTCTTGTTAATTCAATATGATTTCTTATATATTTTAATAATGATTCCATTTAGTCTATTAAGGATCGTTTTTTCATTCTTACAAATTTAAACATATTAATTTCTTATAAATTATATTATTAAAATGTTTATTCCTCTATTTTTACACGATGCAAAACAAGAATACTTTTGAAATTGAATTTGTCGCTCTTATGGCATCATTAATGTCAATTGTGGCACTTTCAATCGATGCTTTATTGCCGGCATTACCTGAAATTGGACATGATTTAGGTGTTATAAACTTAAATAATAATCAATTATTGATTACCATGATTTTCCTGGGTATTGGATTAGGCCAACTCCTTTTTGGTCCTTTGTCGGATAGTTTTGGAAGAAAACCAATTGTTTTTATTGGCTTTGGAGTATTTATTATTGCAAGTATTATTTGTGTAACTACCAAAAGTTTTGAAATGATGATTTTTGGCAGAATTCTGCAAGGCATTGGATTGGCTTCGCCACGAACATTATGCATTGCTATAGTTAGAGACTATTACAGTGGAGATTATATGGCAAAAATTGTTTCTATTGTTGTCATGGTGTTTATATTAGTACCCGTCATTGCTCCTGCATTAGGGCAGTTTTTTATTAATTATTATGACTGGCAATCTATATTTTATTTTAATATAGTATACAGCTCTTTAATTATGATTTGGTTTTGGAAACGTCAGACTGAAAGTTTACCAATAGAAAAACGAATTCCACTCTCATCTCATCTTTTTATTGATGGTGCAAAGGAATTTTTGAAATACAAAGATGCCATTGGTTTTACTTTAGTTTCTGGTTTTATAACCGGCTCATTTATGGTTTACTTAAGCACTTCACAGCAGATATTTGAAGAACAATATAATTTAGCAGATATGTTTCCTTATATATTTGCCAGTTTAGCTATATCTATTGGTTTGGC
>JAHEDS010000088.1:0-6933 GCA_024641135.1 Flavobacteriales bacterium | reverse complement strand
TCTATATAGGCCTTATAATAAGGATTGAATTCTCCAGGAATCAAATCTTTTGTTTTCATAGTTTTAAAATTTAAATTTTCGCTTGATATGTATATAAATCAAAATATCGTCCCTGTTTAGCAATCAGTTCATCATGATTTCCACGTTCAATTATATTTCCAGATTCAATAACCAAAATTTGATCTGCTTTTCTAATTGTACTCAATCTATGTGCTATTACTATGGTTGTTCTATCTTTAATTAGTTCTGTTAAACTCTTTTGAATTAACGCCTCGCTTTCGGTATCTAAACTGGAAGTTGCTTCATCCAAAATTATAATTTTAGGATTTGCTAAAATGGCTCTGGCAATAGCTAAACGTTGTCTTTGTCCACCGGATAATTTAACACCACGTTCACCGATTAATGTATCTAATCCGTCATCAAATCGGTCTGTAAATTCGTTGACATAAGCGGCTTTAACTGCATTTTGTAATTCAGTTTCTGTAGCATTTGGTCTAGGAAACATAATATTTTCCTTTATGGTACCTTCAAACAAAAATTCATCCTGCAAAACAACTCCTAAATGTTTGCGGTAACTGTTTAAATTTACTTTAGTTAAATCTTGGTTATCAATAGTTATTATGCCTGATTTAGGATTTAAAAATGTAGCGGATAACCCTGCTAAAGTAGATTTTCCAGAACCCGAACTACCTACCAATGCTGTTACAGAACCTGCAGGCGCCTTAAAAGTAATATTATGTAATACTTCCTTTCCTGCTTCATATGAAAAAGACACGTCGTTAAACTCAATATTTCCTTCAATTTTTTCTAAAAGAATAGTTCGGTCGTCATTATCTTCTTCGGCGGTCATATTCATCAGTTCTTCCGTTCTATCTAATCCTGCCAACGCTTCAGTAAGCTGACTTCCAATATTACTCATTTGAACTATAGGGGCAATCATAAATCCAAGAAACAAGGTAAATGATAGAAAATCACCCACTGTTAATTCACCCGTCATTATTTTATAACCACCAATACCCATAATTCCAGTAGTTGCAATACCTAACAAAAATGTTGAAGAACTCGTCATAAAAGCAGTTGCAGTCAAACTTTTCTTTACATTTTGATACAATCTTTCAACTCCTTTTTCAAAGACTTTATTTTCCTGATCTTCTGCATTAAATGCCTTAATAACTCTTACACCAGCTAAGGTTTCTGTCAAACGACCTGTAACTTCAGCATTAATCTTTCCTCTAGTTCTAAAAATGGGACGAATATATCCAAAAGCTTTTAGTGCTATAACCCCAAAAATAGCTACCGGAACTAACACAAATAAGGTCATTGAAGGACTAATTCTAATTAATAAAACCAATGAAATTACTGCAGTAAGTGTACCTCCTACCATTTGAACTAATCCTGTTCCAATAAGATTTCGAACACCTTCAACATCATTCATAATTCTTGAAACTAATGCGCCTGATTTAGTATTATCAAAAAAACTGATGGGTAATGACAAAACCTTTTTCTGTACTTGTGCTCGTAATTCACTTATTAAATACTGGGCTTGTACACTTAAAATCTTTGTAAGTAAAAAAGACGTAACAGCTTGAACTAATATTGCTAATCCTACTAACAACAGCAAGTTATATAATTGCTCATAGTCTTTATTTGGAACAACATCATCTAATAATGCTTTACTTTTCCATGGTAGAACTAAACTAGATAATCGACTTAAAAATATTAAGATTAAACCAATAAAAACAAGCTTACGTCTTGGCCAAATAATGGTTTTAAATGCCTGCGCCATGGTTGTTTTTGGTTTCTTTTTACCCTGTTCTTTTAAATGCTGCATAAAATATTTTAAGTTTTAAAAATTAAAATGTAAAATTAATAATTATTAAATTAGAATTTAGGGCAAGAAATTAGTATCCACAATCTTGTATAAAAAAATAAAAACCACCCATACTTTATGAGTGGTTTTTTAACGTTTCATAGTGTTAATGTCCTTTAATCTCGTTTTGCTTTTTTAGCAAGTTTTGCTGCCTTTTTTTCCTTTGGAGTTAAAAGCGGTTCCTTTTTAACATTTTTCTTTGCGTCTTGTGATTTTGCCATTTTTTATAAGATTTAATTAATTATTGCTAAGCTTTTAATACATTACTATATCGTGCTTTACCTTCTTTAAGGTGTTTTAAAGCCTTATTTCCATTTTAACTATATTGCTTTATTTTTCACACAAAAGATATAAAAAAAGAGTTAAAAACCTTAGAATAAGAAGTTAAAATATTTCTAAAATTAAATGAACAAATTAGCTACTTTTAATAGGTTAAAAGCACTCATAAAATAACGCATGAAAATAATTGGAATTGGCAAAAATTACGTCGTTGATAAATCGGAAATTAAAGAAATTAAAAATGGTGATCAATTAATATTCTTGAAAGCCGAAAGCACTTTAGTTACTGATAACAAAGATGTTATATATCCTTCAATTACAAATGAATTAGCTTATGAAGTGGAATTAGTGATTAAAATTGGCAAACGCGGAAAAGATATTACTCTTGAAAACGCCAATTCCCATATTTCTGAAATAGCTGTTGGGATTGATTATACAGCTAAAGACGTTTTAACTCAAAGTAGATCCAATAAAGGTCCTTGGGCCTTAGCTAAAGGATTTGATGGTGCCTCACCTGTTTCTAAATTTATACCTATTTCAAAATACTTAGATTTAAATAATATTAATTTTGATTTAGCTATTAATGGAGAACAAAAACAGGCGGGTAACACATCTTTAATGATCTATAGTTTTTATGAAATAATCTCTTTTGTTTCAAGCTATATGACTTTAGAGGAAGGTGACCTTATTTTTACAGGTACACCAGCCGCGGGTTCTGGATTAAATTTTAAAGGTGACCACCTTCAAGCTTCAATTGAAGGTGTATTACTTTTGGATTTTAAAATTATATAAATTTTATTTTTTAGCTATATCTTTTTAGCACAATCAGGCCTTGAATTATAGTTTATACATCAATTTTTAACTAAATTGCTTATATGAACACCATTGCCGAACGTATATATGATTTTTTAAAGGGGTTTCCTCCTTTTAATATGATTACAAACGAAAATTTACTTTCAATTTGTAAGTCTATTGAGGTTCATTATGTTGAAAAAGACAGTTTTATATTTAAAACAAATGAGCATATTAAAGACCAGTTTTATGTTGTAAAAGATGGAGATATTGGTTTATTTACTGAGCTAAATGAGCTTATTGATGAGTGTGATGAAGGTGATATTTTCGGATTACGTGCACTTATGAGACAAGGTAATTATTTACTTAGTGCAAAAGCTATTGAAGAAAGTATTGTTTACTCAATTTCATCAAAATTATTTGATGATTATATTGCTACAAATACTGAAGCTAGTAAGTATTTAATGTCCAATTTGGTTTCAAATTACAGAAAGACCAATAATGAAGAGCAACATCAAAAATTTTTAACGCATCATGCTCATTCAACAACCGTGTTACAAGATTATTCAGAAGAACTAACTGCTAATTATACTAAAAACCCTATAGTTTGTTCTCTAACCACAACCATAAAAGAAGCAGCTATTTTAATGACTGAAAATAGAGTAGGCTCTATAGTAATAACAAAAAAAAATAAACCTCTTGGAATAATTACAGATAAAGATATAAGGACAAAAATTGCGACAGGTTTATTTTCAATTAATGATAGTGTAAGCAAAATAATGTCTGCACCAGTAAAAACCTATCCAACAAATATAACTATTGCCGAGGCTCAAATAGCCATGATAAAATATAGAATCACACATTTATGCATTACCAAAGATGGAACAACTGATTCTGAACTAACAGGCATCCTTTCTGAACATGATATTATTGTTATACGAGAAAATAATGCCTCGTTTTTAATAAAAGAAGTTAAAAGAAGTAAATCTGTTGAAGATTTAAAACAAATACGATTACGTGCTCAAAATTTATTGAAACGTTATATAGAGCAGCAAATTTCTATAATTTTTGTTTCTAAAATTATAACTGAAATTAATAATAGTATTACAATTAAAATAATTGAAAATGCTGTTAAAAGCATGGATTATCCTTTACCTACTTCATTTACATGGTTGGCTATTGGAAGTCAAGGTAGAGAGGAACAATTATTGCTTACAGACCAAGATAATGCCTTAGTATTTGAAGATGTTTCCGAGATAGATCTTAAAAAAACAAAAGATTATTTTTTGAAACTTTCAAAAAAAATAAATCAAGATTTAAAAACCGTTGGATTTGAATTTTGTCCTGCGAATATGATGGCTAGCAACTCTAAATGGTGTTTGTCTCTATCTCAATGGGAAAAGCAATTTAAAAGATGGATTATTACTCCAGACCAAGATAATTTAATGCTTTGTACAATATTTTTTGATTTTGAACCGGTTTATGGAAATAAGGAATTAGTTTACAAAATGGCAGAGGGTATTTTTGAATCAATAAGTAAACATGAAATATTTTTAAATCATTTAGGTGTAAATGCATTGAAAAATCCGCCACCATTGAGTTTCTTTAGGCAGTTTTTGGTGGAACAAAGTGGTGAACATAAAGACCAGTTTGATATAAAAGCCAGAGCCATGATGCCTCTTGTAGATGCAGCAAGATTATTAATTCTGTCAAACAATATAAAATCACATAACAACACTATTTTAAGATTTCAAAAACTTATTGAACTAGAACCACAGAATAAAGAGTTATATAATGATTGCTTAGTAGCTTTCAAATATTTGTTACAATTTAGAACAGAGCAAGGTTTTAAACATGATGATTCAGGACGATTTATCGATTTAAAATCTTTAAATAAGTCCCATAGATTAGAATTAAAAAATTGCTTTAAAGCCATTAAAGAAATACAAGAATTAATTTTAGTTCGATTTAACCTCGCACAATTTTTATAACATGATTTGGTTTAAAAAAAAAGTGTATCCTAAATTTTGGAATGATTATTTAATTCATTTTAAAGGTAAACAAGATACTTTTATTAATACATTACGATTTGTTGTTTTTGATACTGAAACAACTGGGTTAAACACAAAAGAAGACAGAATTTTATCTATCGGAACTGTAGCGATTAATAACAAAGTAGTAAAAATTTCAGATAGTTTTGAGTGTTATATAATCCAAGATATTTTTAAAACTGATAGTGTAAAAATACACGGTATTCTTAAAGAAGGAAATCGTATAAAAATTAGTGAAAAAAGGGCTATAGAATTATTTTTAAATCATATAGAAAATGCTGTTTTAATTGCTCATCATGCTGCTTTTGACGTTGCCATGATTAACGCCGCTTTAAAACGAATGGGGTTAGGGAAATTAAAAAACAGGGTTTTAGATTTAGGCCATATTTATAAAAAAGCAGATATCAATAGAAGTTCCAAAACACATTTTAGTTTAGACGAATTAGCAGAACAGTTTAAAATTACTCAGCACGACCGACATACTGCTTCTGGAGACGCTTATATAACGGCGTTGTTGTTTTTAAAAATTATTGCAAAGTTTAAGCTTAAAAAAGAGATTAATCTGAACGATTTGGAAACGCCTATTTCCAAAATTGGTTTGATATAAATAAAGCACCATTTTTTGGTGCTTTATTTATAAGAATAATTTAGAAATTAAAGAGCATTATCAATAATTTCTTTAACAACTTCTGGATTTAATAAGGTTGAAATATCTCCTAAACTAGAAGTTTCTTTTTCAGCTATTTTTCTCAAAATACGCCTCATAATTTTTCCTGAGCGTGTTTTTGGCAATCCTGGCACAAACTGAATTTTGTCTAATTTAGCGATTGGTCCTATTGAACGACTTATTAAATCGTTTATTTCGTGACGTAAAAAATCTTCGTTTTCAGGAGTTTCATAAACAATTACGTAAGCATATAAAGCGTTTCCTTTAATGTTATGAGGGAACCCAACAATAGCAGATTCAACTACATTACTGTGCTCATTAATTATATTTTCAATTGGTGCTGTTCCTAAATTGTGACCAGAAACTATAACTACATCATCTACTCTGCCAATTATTCTATAATTTCCTTCTAAATCTCTAAAGGAACCATCACCTGTAAAATATTTCCCAGGAAAGGCTTTAAAATATGTTTCTTTATATCTTTTATGGTCTCCATAAATAGTTCGTGCAATTGATGGCCATGGATATTTAATACATAACCTGCCCTCTGCCGGATTTGAATCTAATTCATTTCCTGATGCATCAACTAAGCAAGGTTGTACCCCTGGCATTGGTCTGGTTGCGAAAGTGGGCTTGGTTGGTGTTACACCAGCTAGTGGAGAAATCATAATACTTCCAGTTTCCGTTTGCCACCAAGTATCTACAATTGGTGATTTTTGTTTTCCAATTTTTTCATCATACCAGTGCCATGCCTCTTCATTAATAGGCTCGCCTACCGTCCCTAATACTTTTAACGAGCTTAAATCATTTCTTTCTGTCATAGCATTCCCTTGTGCTGCCAAGGCCCTAATGGCCGTTGGTGCAGTATAAAATTGATTTACTTTATACTTTTCAACAATTTGCCAAAAACGACTATAATCTGGGTATGAAGGAACTCCTTCAAACATTAATGTTGTTGCTCCTGCTGCCAATGGACCGTATACTATATATGAATGACCAGTAATCCAACCAATATCGGCTGTACAAAAATATACGTCTCCATGTTCATATTGAAATACATTTTTAAAACTATGTGCTGTTTGCACCATATAACCTGCACAACTGTGCACCATGCCTTTTGGTTTCCCTGTAGAACCCGAAGTGTATAAAATAAATAACATGTCTTCAGCATCCATTACTTCGGCTGGACAATTACTATCAACCTTTACTATTTCTTCATGCCACCAAACATCACGTCCTTCTTTCATTTTAATGTCCCCATTAACCCTATTTAA
>JAHEDS010000170.1 GCA_024641135.1 Flavobacteriales bacterium | reverse complement strand
GATTAGGTTCTTTTAGTAGAGACGACTAAATTTGTGATATGTTACTTTTATATTTACTCTTAACACTTTTTTAACAAATGAAAAAGAAAACTTTAATTCTTGGTGCTTCTTTAAAACCTGATAGATATTCTTATATGGCCTTGCAAAAACTTGTTAACTATCAGTTTGAAGTTGTAGCTTTTGGATTGAAGGCGGGAATAGTATCAGGAATTATAATTGACACTACATTGAAGCATTATAAAAACATTCATACCGTTACATTATACGTAAATCCAAAAGCACAAAAATTATACTATGAATATATAGTTTCTTTAAATCCAAAACGAGTTATTTTTAACCCAGGAACAGAGAATCCTGAATTTTATTCCATATTAAATTCAAATAATATAACTTATGAAGCGGCTTGTACTTTAGTTTTACTTTCTACGAATCAATATTAAGCCTAAAAAAGTAAGTAAACCATTAACAATTAATAACTCATATCCAAATTGATAACCTCCTAAATATTCTGAAGGTAAATTAGTTAATATATAACTTGCAAATACAGAGATGATTGCTACATATGGTACTAATTTATCATTAATGTGATACTTAGTTAAAATTCCGAAGGCAAACAATCCTAATAAAGGCCCATAAGTATAACCAGCAACAGTAAGAATTCCACTTATTACGTTTTGATCTAGAATATAATAGAAACAAATAATAACTAAAATCATTAAAACACTCATTACTACGTGTACTGTTTTTCTAGTTCTTTTTTGAGTGTTCAATACGCGTTCTTCAATATTTAAAAAATCGATACAAAAAGATGTTGTTAATGCTGTCAATGCGCTATCGGCACTAGAATACGCAGCAGCTATCAAACCTAAAATAAAAAAGAAAGCAACTGGTAAGCCTAAGCCTGAATGGAGCGCAATTTCTGGATATAGTAAATCTGTTTTAGCAACCCCGTCAATCATTGGAATGTTGATGCCTTTAGCTTCTGCAAAAACAAATAGCAAGGCACCAAGTAATAAAAAGATGAAATTGACAAAAACTAAGACAATGCTAAAGAATACCATGTTTTTTTGAGCATCTTTTAATGATTTACAAGTCAAGTTTTTTTGCATCATATCTTGATCTAAACCAGTCATGCAAATAGCAATAAACATCCCTCCAAGAAATTGTTTTATGAAATGATTTTTAGACAAAATATCATCAAAAAAGAAGATTTTATCGTATTTTTTGATAGCTTCACTTCCAATAAAATCACCTAATCCCCAACCCATTTGCTGGTAAATTAAAACAATGGTAACAACCAATGCAATTAGCATTAATAAGGTTTGGATTGTATCTGTCCAAACTACTGTTTTTACACCTCCTCTAAAGGTGTATAATAAAATTAATAATACAGATATTATTACTGTAAGAGGGAAGGGAAAATTCCAAACTTTAAAAACATATTCATGTAAAACGCTAGCAACTAAAAACAACCTAAAAGAGGAACCAAGTACTCTTGAAATAAAAAAGAATAAAGCCCCTGTTTTATGACTCACAATTCCAAATCTATCCCCTAAATACTCGTAAATAGACGTGACATTTAGTTTGTAGTAAATAGGTAATAATATATAAGCAATAACAAAGTATCCAAATAAATATCCAAATACCACTTGCATATAACTAAACATACCAGTGCCTACAGCTCCAGGAACCGAAATAAATGTTACACCGCTTAAGGAGGCACCAATCATTCCAAAAGCTACTAAAAACCACGGGGATGATTTATTGGCTCTAAAAAATGATTCATTACTATCTTCTTTTCCAGTGAAATAGGAAATTAAAATTAGAACACCAAAGTAGGCAGCAATTAGTGAAAGGATATGTGTTGCAGTCATGAAAAATTATTCAATTTTCAAATTACTAATTAATTAATTCATTTTCCAAATAAGAAAGTGAAAATAGCTTTTTTATAATTTTTGAAGTAAAATAATAAATAAATATAGTTTTAAACTTTTTACTTTAAAATTGTAAATTCGCAGCTATGGAATTTTCATCAAAATTATTGGAAAGAGCAGTAAGTGAAATGTCTCAACTTCCAGGAATTGGAAAGCGCACAGCCTTGCGTTTAGTATTACATTTATTAAAACAGCCCAAAGAGCAAACTATAGCATTGTCGCAAGCCCTTGAATCTATGAGGAATGAAATAAAATTTTGTAAGTCTTGTCATAACATTAGTGATGTTGAGGTTTGTGAAATTTGTTCAAATCCAAATAGAACTGAAGAAATTGTTTGTGTTGTAGAAGATATTAGGGATGTTATGGCGATTGAAAATACAAGTTCATTTAAAGGTTTATATCATGTTTTGGGGGGTAAAATATCGCCAATGGATGGTGTTGGTCCTCATGATTTAAAGATTGAGTCACTCGTTAAAAAAGTAAAAGAAGGAAATATAAAAGAACTTATTTTTGCCTTAAGTTCTACGATGGAAGGAGATACCACAAATTTTTATATTTTTAAACAAATTCAAGATTTTAATGTTACAATATCGACAATTGCCAGAGGAATTTCAGTTGGTGATGAACTAGAGTATGCCGATGAAATTACATTAGGACGTAGTATTTTAAACAGAATTCCATTTGAAACCACTTTAAAATTGTA
>JAHEDS010000027.1 GCA_024641135.1 Flavobacteriales bacterium | reverse complement strand
GTTGGCAAACATTTAAAAATTAAATTATGAAACACTTTTTTATTATACTCATTACCTTGAGTATTAGCTTTTCAAGCATCGCGCAGGAAATCTCTAATGATTCCATAGTGAGTATTATTAAAAAACACGGATTAGAAAAAAGTCAAGTCATGGATTTTGCCAGTTGGATGACCGATGTTTATGGCCCACGGTTAACGGGTTCTCCTGGGTTGGACAATGCCACAACATGGGTAAAAGAAAAAATGACCGAAATAGGCATGAAAAATGTTTACTTACAAGCATGGGGGCCTTTTGGCAGAGGTTGGGAAATGAAACATTTTGAAATGCATGTGGAAAGCCCTGTATATACTCCAATAATTGCATATCCAAAAGCATGGTCATCTTCATCAACCGGAACTGCAAAAGTTGTTTATTTAAATGTAAAAACAGTAGATGAAGTAGCTAATTATAAAGGAAAATTGTCTGGAAAAATAGTCCTGCTTGATAGCATTCGTGAAGTAAAAGAAGCCTTCGAACCCACAGCCGAGCGCCATAATGATAAAAGCCTTTTGGAATTGGCTAATGCAACTGCTCCAAAGCCTCGTGAAGGCTGGAATAGAAATAGATCTGGTGCAGATTTAAGAAAAGCTATTTGGAATTTGCTGGAAGCTGAAAAACCATTAGCCGTTTTGGATAGAAGTTATAAAGGTGATTTAGGAACCGTTTTTGTTTCAGGAGCCAGCTCTGCAGAAGGTAGTGTGAGAGACGAAGGAAAATATGTAGTACCGCAATTTACACTTGCTGTTGAGCATTATAACAGAATTCAAAGAATTTTACAAAAAGGACTTCCAGTTACTATGAGCGTCGATTTTAAAGCCAATTATACAAATCCAGATGGTATGGAGCATAATATTATTGCCGAAATACCAGGTACAGATTTAAAGGACGAAGTTGTTATGTTTGGAGGTCATTTCGACTCTTGGCACGCAGGAACAGGCGCCACAGATAATGCATCAGGCTCATCTGTTATGTTAGAAGCGGCCCGTATTATTATTGAAACTATTAAAGAAACAGGGATTCAACCTCGACGTACATTACGATTAGCTTTATGGACTGGTGAAGAACAGGGACTTTACGGATCGAGAGCTTATGTTAAAGAAAATTTTGCTTTTGCAGACGAAAATGGCCGTTCGGTAACGGCTTTAAAAGAAGCGCAAAAAACCGTATCTGCCTATTATAATTATGATAATGGAACAGGTGGTATTCGAGGGATTTATTTACAAGGCAATCAGGAGGTTTCACCAATTTTTAGAGAATGGTTAGAGCCCTTTAACACTATGAATGCCTCAACTATTAGCTTGAGCAATACCGGCGGAACAGATCATTTACCTTTTGATGCTGCAGGAATACCTGGTTTTCAATTTATTCAGGATCCTATAGCTTATTCTTCAAAAACACATCATTCAAATATGGATAATTATGATCATTTAATTGAAGATGACCTTAAAATGTCTGCAACTATCATTGCCAACTTCATTTGGCAAACTTCTCAACGAGATGAAAAACTACCTAGAAAAACAAATACTTTAGAATATTCGCAAGAATAGTCCTTTTTAGAATTTTAATAAACCGAGCTTTTTTAAATTAATAAAAGAGCTCGGTTTTTATTTTAAATTATTTATGAAGCTATAAACTAGCAATGAAATAAATAAATTTGCATTTAAGGTCTTAAATATATCATGAAAGTAAATTCTTAATAAAGACTATTTTGAAATAATTAAATACCTTTATAGTATAATTTATTAAAAATATTATTCTTCCAAATAAATAGTTAATCAGTTAATAAAATGAAGTATAATAAATACATCAAAGAAGCACCATTTGTATCAGAAATTGGACTTGGAGCTTGGCAATTAGGAGAAAACTCCGGATGGAAAAGTATGTCTGAAAAAGAAGCTCTTTATATGGTTCATAAATCCTTGGAATTAGGCGTCAATTTCTTTGACACAGCTCCAAATTATGGAAAAGGAACCAGCGAAATAAGAGTAGGCAAAGCCATAAAAGGAGTTGATAGAAGCAAAATAGTAATCAATACAAAATTCGGTCATACCGATTCAGGAATAACGAACTATAATTCAGACTACATTCGAACATCTTTAGAAGGCAGTTTGAAAAGACTGCAAGTAGAATATGTTGATTCTTTAATTATTCACAACCCTCCTTTCGAATATCTTGATGGCAATAAAAATGATCATTATGACATATTGGAACGTTTAAAACAGGAAGGAAAGATTAAAGCTTATGGCGCCTCATTAGACACTTATGACGAGATGAAGTTATTTATGGAAACCACTAACTGCGAAGTTATTGAGGCTTTCTTTAATATTCTTCATCAAGACGCATCAAGAGCATTTAATTTAGCCAAAGAAAAACAAGTTGGTATTATTGTGAAAATTCCACTTGATTCAGGATGGCTTTCTGGTAAATATAATGCTGAAAGTCATTTTAATGATATTAGAAAACGTTGGTCTAGGAAAGATATAGAAACAAGAGCTAGATTAGTGGATAAGATTAACGACATTATCCCTAATGATAGTAACCTTGCTCAAACAGCCATTTCGTTTTGTTTAGCCTATGATGCTGTTTCAACTGTTATTCCAGGGAATACAACTGTTGCCCAGTTGGAAAGTAATTTAGTAAGTGTTTCTAAACCCATGCCAAGAGAACTGGTTGAAAAATTAGAAGATTTTTATCAAAAAGAAGTGAAACATCTCAAACTTCCTTGGTAATAAACAAATAGCGATTGGATTTTAAAAAGTCTATTTAAAAAAATGTTTTTACTCAGATACGATTTCTTTTGCTAAATTAGTTTTTATTCCAAAACTCTATGAAACTATTTAAAACAGAAATACTCTCCCTTTTTATAATAGTATTCTCTTATCCAACCTTTGTATTAGGTCAAAATAAAAACCCAATTAACGCTGAGCAAATGATGATTAGACTCTCAGAAATTGCAATAGATTCCCTGTATCTAGACGACTATATTTCTATTCTTAAAATTGAATCTGAGGCTTCTGTAAGGTTAGAGCCAGGTGTGATTTCCATTTATCCCATGTTTCAAAAAGAAAACCCTACGGAGATTAGAATTTTAGAAATTTATGCCAATAAAGAAGCCTACCTATCTCATTTACAAACAGAACATTTTCAGCATTATAAAACAACAACGCTTCACATGGTAAAATCACTAAAACTTATTGACATGGAAGCTATTGATGAGGAATCAATGTCAAATATTTTTAATAAATTAAAAAAATAGATACATCCCATAAACTTTTTAAAAATAAAAAATGCTGACCGATATTCATCCCAAATTACCCATGCGTGATAAAAACAGAACACGCGAGTTTTATTTAAACCAACTAGGATTTAAAGAATTTGGTACTGCAAGCTATGATGGGTATTTAATGTTAGAAAAAGACCAAATTCAAATTCATTTCTTCGAATATAAAAATCTGGAGCCCAAAGATAACTACGGGCAGGTTTATATTAGAACGAATAATATCGATGGGTTTTATAAATCCCTATTAAATAATAAAACAAGTATCCACCCCAATGGACCATTATCTATTAAACCATGGGGCCAAAAAGAATTTTCAATTCTAGACCCAGACAATAATCTTTTAACATTTGGAGAAAGTTTAGAATAATAGCAAACAAAAAAACACCACTTCACAGCATGTTTTTTTTAGAGCAATAAAGTTTTCTGTTGAGGTTTAATTAAGCCATTAAACTTTAACATGAATTACTTGCTTTTTCAAACGAAATATTAGTTTACAAAAATTACAGCATACTATTTGGTAATCACATAGATTATCGTAAATTTGCAAACTCTTTTTGAGAGAGGAATGTTTAATTAGAAAAAATAAAAAGTGTGGATACATTAAGCTACAAAACAATTTCAGCCAACAAAGCTACAGCTAATAAGCAATGGGTTTTAGTTGACGCTGAATCGCAAAGCTTAGGTCGTTTAGCTTCAAAAGTTGCAAAACTATTAAGAGGTAAACACAAGCCTAACTTCACACCACATGCTGATTGCGGCGATAACGTAATTGTTATTAATGCCGAAAAAATCAACTTAACAGGAAACAAGTGGGACGATAAAACGTATATCCGTCACACAGGTTATCCAGGTGGTCAAAGAAGCTTATCTGCTAAAGAAATGTTTGGAAAAGATCCAGCAAGATTAGTAGAGAAGTCAGTAAAAGGAATGTTACCTAAAAACAAATTAGGTGCAGATTTATTCCGTAATTTAAATGTTGTTGTTGGTTCAGCTCATACTCATGAAGCTCAAAAACCAAAAACAATTAACTTAAACGAATTCAATTAAATGGAAGTAATTCACAAAATTGGCCGTAGAAAAACGGCTGTTGCTCGTGTTTATGTTGCTCCTGGTAAAGGTAACATCACAGTAAACAAAAAAGAATTGAATGCTTACTTCACAACATCTACTTTACAGTACAAAGTAAACCAACCATTAGCTATGACTAATAACGAAGGTAACTTTGATATTACAGTAAATGTATTTGGAGGAGGCGTAACTGGTCAAGCAGAAGCGGTTCGTTTAGCAATCTCTCGTGCAATGTGCGAATTAGATGCTGAAAACAGACTAACTTTAAAACCAGAAGGCTTATTAACAAGAGACCCAAGAATGGTTGAACGTAAAAAATTCGGTCAGAAAAAAGCGCGTAAGAAATTCCAGTTCTCTAAACGTTAATACCTATTTCGCTGGATTACTTTTTATAGTAAACAGCAAACAAAAAAAATTAAACCAGTTATTGTTGTCCTAGTTGTAAAAAACAGGATTTAGTTTAGCATCTAAATGTTTAAGGCGAATTTAAAAAAATGACCACTTAATCATTGCTAATTCAACAGAACGTAAACTATTACAAAATGGCAAAAGTAGAAGTAAAAGAATTACTTGAAGCAGGTGTACACTTCGGTCACCTTACACGTAAGTGGGATCCAAACATGGCCCCTTATGTATATATGGAACGTAACGGTATCCATATTATAAACCTTTACAAAACCGCAGCAAAAATGGAAGAAGCTGGAGCAGCGTTAAGCAAAATCGCTAACTCTGGTCGTAAAATTCTATTTGTTGCTACAAAAAAACAAGCAAAAGATATCGTTGCTGATAAAGCAGGCGCAATCAACATGCCTTACATCACTGAAAGATGGCCAGGTGGTATGTTAACTAACTTTGTTACTATTAGAAAAGCCGTTAAAAAAATGGCTGCTATTGATAGAATGAAGAAAGACGGAACCTTTATGTCTCTTTCTAAAAAAGAGCGTTTACAAGTAGACCGTTTAAGAGCTAAGTTAGAAAAAAACTTAGGTTCTATTAGTGACATGACACGTTTACCAGGGGCATTATTTGTTGTTGATATTAAATGTGAACATATCGCGATTAAAGAAGCACAAAAATTAAACATTCCTATTTTCGCAATGGTTGATACCAACTCTGACCCTCGTCAAGTTGATTATGTAATCCCTGCAAATGATGATGCTTCAAAATCAATTGATAAAATATTAACTTATGTTACAGGTGCTATCAGCGAAGGCTTATTAGAGCGTAAAGCTGAAAAAGATGCCGAAACTGAAGGTGATGATTCTTTTGAAGAAGAAACAGTAGCAGCTGAAAAAGCAAAAGCATTAGCTAAAGCGAAGCAAATTGTTTCTGACGAAGACGACGAATAAAAATTATAATTAATACATACATTAAGTCGTTTAATTCGTTCTTCTTTGAGACTAATTGAACGACTTTTTAAATTTTAAAAAATGGAATCTATGGTAAAAATAACCGCTGCAGAAGTAAACAAACTGAGACAAACTACTGGTGCAGGAATGATGGACTGTAAAAAAGCCTTAGTTGAAGCTGAAGGTGATTTTGAAAAAGCAATTGAAATTTTACGTAAAAAAGGTCAAAAAGTTGCGGCAAATAGAGCTGACAGAGAATCTACTGAAGGTGCTGCAATTGCAAAAGTAAACGATGCTAAAACTATTGGAGTTGCCGTTGTTTTAGGATGTGAAACTGATTTTGTTGGAAAAAACGAAAGCTTTGTAAGTTTAGCTAATAAATTTGCAGACTTAGCTTTTAAATATGCAGATAAAGAATCTTTTTTAGCTGCAGATTTTGGAGGTATGACAGTTGCTGAAAAATTAATTGAACAAACTGGTGTTATTGGTGAAAAAATCGAGATCACTGGATTTGAAAAAATCGAAGCTCCTTTTGTTGGATCTTATATTCACGCTGGAAATAAAATAGCTACTTTAGTTGGTCTTTCTGCAAATGTTGATGGTGCTGAAGAAGTTGCTAAAGATGTCGCTATGCAAGTAGCTGCTATGAATCCAATTGCTTTAGATGAAGCTGGAGTAGACGCTTCAGTTATTGACAAAGAAATTGAAATCGCTAAAGATCAATTACGTCAAGAAGGAAAACCAGAAGCGATGTTAGATAATATTGCTAAAGGTAAATTAAACCGTTTCTTTAAAGACAATACTTTGGTAAATCAAGATTTTATAAAAGACAGCAAGTCGAGTGTTGCCAACTATGTAAAAACAATTGGTAAAGACGTAAAAGTTGTAAACTTTAAAAGAGTTGCTTTAGGTTAAACTAATAGCAAACTAATATATAAAAGAGCTTCTCATTAATTTGAGAGGCTTTTTTTATAATTTAAAAACAAAAATTTATGTAGTTTTGTTAAACTCTAAAAGACATTATGAAGTACAAAAGAATCCTACTAAAATTATCTGGTGAAGCCTTAATGGGGTCTCGTCAATATGGTATTGACCCAGACCGCCTGGCAGAATATGCACATGATATTAAAGCTATAACCGATAAAGGGATTGAAGTTGCCATTGTTATTGGTGGTGGAAACATTTTTAGAGGTGTAGCCGGAGCCAGTAAAGGTATGGATAGAGTTCAAGGTGACCATATGGGCATGCTCGCAACTGTTATTAACGGACTAGCTCTGCAAAGTGCTTTAGAAAATGCCGGCATTGCAACCAGATTGCAATCTGCTATTCAAATAAATGAAGTTGCCGAACCGTTTATCAGAAGAAGAGCCATGCGTCATTTAGAAAAAGGTCGTGTTGTTATTTTTGGAGGTGGTACTGGAAACCCTTATTTTACAACGGATTCTGCTGCAGTATTAAGAGCTATAGAAATTGAAGCCGACGTTATTTTAAAAGGCACTCGCGTTGACGGAATTTACAATGTAGACCCAGAGAAAGATGCAAATGCAATTAAATTTGATACTATTTCTTTTGATGATGTCATTAGAAAAGGACTAAAAGTAATGGATACCACCGCATTTACCCTAAGCCAGGAAAACTCGTTACCAATTATTGTATTTGACATGAATAAAAAAGGAAATCTTTTAAAAGTAGTTTCTGGAGAAAACATAGGAACCGAAGTGAACGGTTAGTAAGGCACCGTTTTTAGGTAAATTGAAAATTAAAGAATAAAGTTATGAATGAAGAAGTACAATTCATATTAGACACAGCAAAAGAGTCTATGGATAATGCGCTAAAGCATTTAGAAAAACAATTTGTAAATATTAGAGCCGGAAAAGCAAGTCCCGCCATGTTAGGAAGTGTTATGGTTAATTATTATGGTTCTCAAACACCGTTGAGTCAGGTTTCCAATGTTAATACGCCCGATGGTAGAACAATTACTGTTCAGCCATGGGAAAAAAGCATGCTTCAAGAAATTGAAAAAGGAATCATGGTTGCCAATATTGGATTTAACCCTATGAATAATGGTGAATCTATCATAATAAATGTGCCACCACTTACCGAAGAACGTCGTAAAGATTTAGCTAAGCAAGCGAAAGCAGAAGCAGAAGACGCAAAAATTGGAGTTAGAAGTGCTCGAAAAGATGCCAATAATGACATTAAAAAATCGGAAGATATTTCTGAAGACCTTAAAAAAAACGCAGAAATTGATATTCAAGAATTAACAGATAAATACGTTAGAAAAATTGACGAAATTCTTGAAGTTAAGGAAAGAGAAATAATGACTGTATAGTATATAAAGCGACTTAAAAGTCGCTTTTTTTTTGTATTTCAACTTAATTTTCAACTAATTACGTTTCAAATTACCGCTCCAAAGCATTTGTTTCATCACTTAATTGTTATTGTGCCTTTTAAAAACACCCTTTAAGTAACATTATCTCACTATAACCCTTTCTAATAGGTTGTTTTTCCTACCTTTGCACAACTTTTAAATTCGACATGTTTAAACTATTTACAAAAGATTTTTGGGACATTATTGCAAGACTCATTCTACGCAATAAAATTGCCATCCTGATTACAATTATACTCATCACCATCTTCTTTAGTTTCCAGTGGAAAAACATGCGTTTCACTTATACGGAAGCAAATTTATTACCAGATGATAATGAAGTAAATATTACCTATAAAAACTTTTTAAACATATTTGGGGAAGAAGGAAACCTAATCGTTTTGGGGGTGAAGGACTCTACCCTTTTTACAGTTGAAAAACTAAATGCTTGGAATGACTTATCGGATTCTTTTAAGGAATTCAAGGAAGTAGAGACGGTCGTATCTATCAAAGATTTACAAAAACTTGTAAAAGACACCATAAATGAAAAATTTGTCCTAGAGCCTTTTATTAAAGATTCCATTGCTTCAAAAGAACAACTTGATTTATTAGAAAACGACCTGTTTAAAAAATATCCATTTTACGATAACTTTTTGTTTAATAAAGAAACAAGAACTATACGTACAGCTATTTATTTAAAAAAGGATATTGTAAACACTTCAGTAAGAAAAGACTTTGTTATTTCAGATTTAGAGCCAAAAATAGAAGCATTTGAAAAAGCTTATAATTTAGATGTTCGAGTTTCTGGAATGCCTTATGTGCGGACACTAAACGCACAAAATATTGTAGACGAAATAGGTTTATTTATTCTTGGAGCATTATTAGTAACTTCTCTTATCTTCTTTTTCTTTTTCAGATCATTTAGAGCCACTTTTATTTCACTTATAACAGTCTGTACAGGTGTTATGTGGACCTTTGGAATTATTGGGTTGCTCAATTATGAAATAACGGTTTTAACAGCGTTAATACCACCATTAATCATTGTAATTGGTATTCCTAACTGTATCTTTTTAATTAATAAGTATCAGCACGAAGTAAAATTACATGGTAACAAAGTAAAATCACTACAGCGTGTTATTACAAAAATAGGAAACGCCACTTTAATGACGAATGTAACAACAGCTTCGGGTTTTGCTACATTTATGCTTACCCAAAGTCAGTTATTACAAGAGTTTGGTACAGTAGCTTCTTTAAGTATATTAGCCATTTTTATTTTATGCATACTAATCATCCCAATTTTATATTCGTTTTTACCTTACCCTAAAGAACGGCACCTTGAACATTTAAACAGACGCTGGGTTGGTTATTTTGTAAGTTGGATTGAACGTATTGTAAAGCAAAAAAGAATTGCTATTTACGCTACTTCTGTTTTACTAATTATATTAAGTTTTATAGGTATATATCAAATAAAAATTTCAGGTAGTTTAATTGAAGACATGCCAAAAAAAGCAGATTTTTTCAAGGATATTGTCTTTTTTGAAGAAGAGTTTAACGGTATTATGCCATTAGAAATAATGGTGGACACCAAGCGCAAAAAAGGGGTTATGAAACTTTCTACTTTAAAGCGCATGAATGAACTTGAAGATTTAATTATTGAAACCCCCGAATTATCAAAACCAATATCTGTAGTTAGCTTAGTAAAATATTCTAAACAAGCCTATTATAATGGTAACCCGAAACATTATCAGTTACCAACATCACAAGAAAATAGTTTCATTTTATCTTATGCAAAAAACTCAACTTCCAATGTTAATTTGTTTAAGAATTTTGTAGACAGCACAGGTCGATATGCCCGCATCACAACTTTTATGAAAGATATTGGTACGGACAAGATGGAACATATTGAAGAAAATGTTCAAAACAAAATCAATAAAGTATTTCCAAAAGAGCAGTATGATGTGACAATGACCGGAAAAGCCTTGGTATTTCAAAAAGGAACTAAATATCTGGTAAAAAACTTAGCCATTTCTTTAACACTGGCCATATTCTTAATTTCATTATTCATGGCTTACATGTTTAGGTCATTTAAGATGATTATAGTTTCTCTTATTCCAAACTTATTGCCATTATTGATTACAGCAGGGCTAATGGGATATTTGGGAGTCCCTATAAAGCCATCAACTATTTTAGTGTTTAGTATCGCCTTCGGTATTTCAGTAGATGACACCATACACTTTTTAGCCAAATACCGACAAGAACTTCAGGCTAACCATTGGAGAATAAATAAATCTGTTTATGCTGCCTTACGTGAAACAGGAGTGAGTATGTTTTATACTTCCATAGTCCTGTTTTTCGGATTCTCGGTATTTACTATATCAAGTTTTGGTGGTACTGTCGCCTTAGGTGCCTTAGTTTCTATAACGCTCTTATTCGCTATGCTATCAAACTTAATTTTACTTCCTTCGTTATTGCTATCTCTGGAAAGAAGCATTGCTAATAAAAATGTATTAAAAGAACCTGCCATTAACATTATACCTGAAGAGGAGGAAGAAGATACTAAATACTAAAAAATTTAGAATCAAAAATCAATTTCCAATTTCATACTATTTTTGGAATTTGATATTTGAATTTTGAGTTTTGAAACCTTTATATTTGCACTTTAAATTAAAACTAATGACATTACATACCGTTTCAGAATTATTATCAAATAATAACAAGCTACCTGAGGTAGAAATTAAAGGATGGGTTAGAACCTTTAGAGCCAATCGTTTTATTGCTTTAAATGATGGATCTTCTTTAAATAATATTCAGTGTGTTGTTGATTTTGAACAAACTGATGAAAGCGTCTTAAAAAGAATTACCACAGGTGCAGCAGTTCATATTAAAGGTGAATTAGTGGAAAGTCAAGGTAAAGGACAAAAAGTAGAAATAATAGTAAAATCAATTGCTATTTTAGGCGACTCTGATCCTGAAACATACCCTATTCAACCTAAAAAACATTCGTTTGAATTCTTACGTGAAAATGCCCATTTACGTACAAGAACGAATACATTTAGTGCCGTGATGAGATTGCGCTCTGCCTTATCTTTTGCCATTCATAAATACTTTAATGATAACGGCTTCTTTTATATGCATGCCCCGATTGTTACAGGAAGTGATGCTGAAGGCGCAGGCGAAATGTTTAGGGTTAGTAATTTAGATGCTAAAAACCCGCCTTTAACTAAGGAGGGGAAAGTTGATTTCTCAAAAGATTTTTTTGGAAAAGAAACCAACCTTACTGTTTCAGGCCAATTAGAAGCAGAAACCTATGCCATGTCTTTAGGTAAAGTATACACGTTTGGACCAACTTTCAGAGCTGAAAACTCAAACACGTCAAGGCATTTAGCAGAGTTTTGGATGATTGAACCTGAAGTTGCCTTCATGGACTTAGCAGGTAATATGGATTTGGCTGAGGACTTTTTAAAATATGTTTTAAAATATGTTTTAACCAATAATCGAGAAGATTTAGACTTTTTAGAAAGTAGATTATTAGACGAAGAAAAAACAAAGCCACAGGCAGAACGAAGTGAAATGAGTTTAATAGAAAAACTAGACTTTGTAATTGATAACAATTTTAAAAGAGTTAGTTATACCGAGGCTATTGATATTCTTCGAAATAGTACCCCAAATAAGAAAAAGAAATTTAAATATATAATTAATGAATGGGGTGCCGACCTACAAAGTGAACATGAACGCTTTCTGGTAGAGAAACACTTTAAATGTCCGGTTATTTTATTTGATTATCCAGCGAATATTAAAGCCTTTTATATGCGTTTAAATGAAGATGGTAAAACTGTTAGAGCCATGGATATTTTATTCCCGGGTATTGGTGAAATGGTAGGAGGATCACAACGTGAAGAACGATTGGAAGTTCTTAAAGAAAAAATGGCTGCATTGGATATTGATGAAAAGGAACTTTGGTGGTATTTAGATCTTCGTAAATATGGAACTGCAGTACATTCTGGTTTTGGACTTGGATTTGAAAGATTAGTCATGTTTGCAACAGGGATGACAAATATTAGGGACGTCATTCCTTTTCCAAGAACACCGCAAAACGCAGAATTCTAAAACAAAATAATCCCTATTTGCTTCAATAACCAAATAGGGTTTTTAATATAGTTTTTATACTTTTATCTAAACTAGTTTTTAAAATGCTTAAACAACAATTACAGTTTAAACTATCTCAAAAGTTGTCACCACAACAGATTCAATTAATGAAATTGATTCAGTTGCCTACGCAAGCTTTTGAACAACGTATTAAGCAGGAACTAGAAGAGAACCCAGCGTTAGAAGGTGGAAAAGAAGAGGTTGAAAATGATTTTGATTCAGATCTAGATAACTCTTCCGACGATTATAACGACCAGGATTCTATAAATGCGGAGGATATAAATGTAGACGAGTATTTAAGTGATGACGAAGTCCCTGATTACAGAACACAGGCTAATAATTATAGTGCTGATGACGAAGAAAAGACTATTCCGTATGCTGCAGGCACTTCTTTTACACAATATTTAATTGATCAATTAAATACCTATCGCCTATCTGATGAAGAACGAGACATAGCCGAGTTTTTAGTGGGTAGTGTAGACGATAGTGGTTACATCCGTAGATCTTTATCGGATATTATGGATGACTTAGCTTTCACTCAAAATATTTATACCACAGAAGAAAAGATTAAATATGTATTAAAACTGGTTCATGAGTTAGACCCTGCGGGCGTTGGTGCTAGAAATTTACAAGAATGCTTGAGCATTCAATTACATCGAAGAGAGAAGTCTCCAGACATTGAATTGGCTATTGATATTATTGATAATGCTTTTGAGCAATTTACTAAAAAGCACTACGAAAAGTTAATTCAAAAATTTGATGTGACTAAAATTCAATTGAAAGATGCCATTTCAGAAATTGAACATTTAAACCCAAAACCAGGTGGATCATATTCAGGAAACAACAGAATTGTAGAGCATATTGTACCCGATTTTGCCATTAAAATTATTGATGGAGAGTTAGAGTTAACTCTTAATGGTAGAAATGCCCCAGAACTGCATGTGTCTAGAGAATATCATAATATGCTTAAAACCTATAAAGACTCAAGTGATAAATCGGGTTCTCAAAAAGATGCAGTTATATTTATTAAACAAAAGTTAGATGCCGCTAAATGGTTTATAGAAGCTATAAAGCAGCGACAACAAACCTTGTTTATAACCATGAGTGCCATTATGCATTATCAAAAAGATTATTTTTTATCGGGTGATGAGCGTAATCTAAAACCTATGATATTAAAAGACGTTGCAGACGAAATTAATATGGATGTCTCAACAGTTTCTAGGGTTGCTAATAGTAAATATGTAGATACGCCTTATGGAACAAAACTTATTAAGGAATTCTTTTCTGAATCCATGAAAAATGATCAAGGAGAAGATGTTTCAACGAGGGAAATAAAAAAAATACTTGAAACCGTTATTGAAGAAGAAAATAAGAAAAAGCCTTTAACAGATGAAACTTTAGCAGCAATATTAAAAGACAAAGGCTATCCTATTGCCCGAAGAACCGTTGCAAAATATAGAGAACAACTCGATGTACCAGTAGCCAGATTGCGTAAAAAAATGTAATGAATAATATCTTAAAAAGCGTCTCCTTTATTTTTCATCCATTAATAATTCCATTACTTGGCGTTATTTTCTATTTTTCAAAATCGCCAAAATATGTTTCAATACAAATCATTCAAGCCAAATTAATATCCCTGTCCATATTAACTATTGCCTTACCTATCTTACTCTATTTCTTGTTAAAAACATTAGGTAAAGCAAAGTCAATTTATCTTGAAACTACTAAAGAGCGTATATTCCCTTTAATTGTGCATTGCATAGTGATACTATTAGTATTAAACAGAATATTAACTGCTAACCAGATTATTGAACTTTATTATTTTTTTGTTGGAATTTTAATATCGACATTAGCCTGCCTTTTTTTGGCAATAATGAAAATTAAGGCTAGCATTCATATGACCTCCATTGCTGGATTATTTATGTTTTTTATAGCCTTAAGTATCCATTTTAGTATTAATATCAATGGGACATTAGCCATTATGTTTGTAATTACCGGCGCCATCGCAACCTCCAGATTACATTTAAAAGCACATTCAGGAATAGAATTAGTAATTGGCTTTTTTATAGGCTTTATACCTCAGCTTATTCTATTAAAATACTGGTTATAATATGTAGAACATGAGACCAATCTTTATTGAATTCATATCTATTGGTTTATTATCTAAAGTAGCATTACTGGAAAACACTGGATTCAATGCATAGTACGCATAAAAATTCCAGGTATTATAACCAACACACAAAGTAACACCATATTGAAGGTCATTAAAATCAGATATGTTATTATATTTAAATGCCCCTGAATTGCCATCATATTTAGCAGTACTCGCAAATAAATAACTTAATTTAAAGCCCGAATAAATACGCCAGAAATCATATTTTGTTGGGGTTGACGTACGCCATCTAAATTCAATAGGTAATTCCACAAAATGTCCAGTAAATTTATTTTTTGTATAGTCTGAAGTATTTTCTAAAATAATATAATTAAACGTATTGTTCAAGCTTTTAGAAATTTGAAGGTTTTGATTATACGTATTCGTTGCATATCCAAAACCCACCCCAATAGCCATATTCCTGTTTTTATTTATAGGCATATCCTTAATAAAACCTAAATGAAAACCTATTGAAAAACCACTTTGAGTAAGGTTTGCCGGCTTGTTACCTAAAATATTATATGTTAAGCCAGTATAAAACTGATCCTCCTTATATAACGAGTCTACCGTTTTATTTTCTATTTCCTGAGCATAAGAAAACTGAAAAAAAAACACTAAAACTATTATAAAAATCGAACTCTTCATAAATGTAACTGAACTATAAAGGTATAAAAAAAGGTGTTTTGAAAAATCAAAACACCTTTTTTATAATATAAAATTAAGACTTAAAATTTAATGCTTATCAAAAACATTACCTTTTCTGGTAGTGTAATTAATTTTTAAAGCATTTACTTTTCGTAATTCTTGTTTAATATCACCAATTAACCCCATGTTAGCTTCTGAATCTACTTTTAAAGCAGTTGTTAAAAACGGAATTAATTCTTCTCTTTTTGAAGCGCGTTCTTGAGCAATAAATGCTGCAATATCTTCAACACCAGCAAACTTATCATTAAGTTGAATTCTAGCTTCTGTACCGTATTGCTTGTAGGCATCACTTGGCTTACCAGCATAAATGTACATTACTAAATCCTTCTTATCAAGTTTCTCTACCTGGTCTGCATATGGCAAGCTATTCTTAATCATTAACGTATTCTCTCTCATTACAGTTGCCACCATAAAAAAGAACAATAGCATGAATACAATATCTGGTAAAGATGCTGTTGAAATTGCTGGCAATTCGCCTCCCTTTTTCTTATTAAATTTAGCCATATATAAATGTGTTAAATTTTAAATTATTGTACTTCGGAAAGTTTCTGAGGATACTCTATCTTTATTTCTTCCAATTGCTCCTTCAACTTTTCCTTATTCCCTACCCAGTTCACATTGTCAAAATCAGCCTGCATTTCAATGAATGATCTTCCATATAACTGTTGTGCACGTCTGTTTCTTAACTCGTTGTAAGCTGCTACTAATTCATTTTGAACTGAGATGTACATTTTATAAGATGTTTCTCTTTCGTTCTTTAGTGAAATAATCGCTTTGTCTGGGTTATCTGATGAACTTGGATCTTTCTTACCTCTACAGTAATTACATGTTCCATCTCCACCGTTATCTAAAAATTCTACGGCCGCCTTTCTGATATCCTTTAATTCCATTAACTCATCTTCAACCAGTAACTGGTCTTTACCATTCAATAAGACTGTAAAGATGTTTTTTTGCTTAATAATAACATCTTCATCAGAATCTTCCATTGGCGGAAGTTTACGGTTAATACCCGTATCTGTTTCAATAGTTGTTGTTACTAAGAAAAATATTAATAGTAAAAAAGCAATGTCGGCCATGGAGCCTGCATTAACTTCTGGTGCTGCTCTTTTTGCCATAATTTATTTATTTTTTAAATAGTTTTTTTACTCCAGCTAATGCCATCACAACAATGGAAGTAACCATTAAAATGTAAAATGCTACAATTCCTGCTCCTACCATTTGTGATTCACCAACAGATGCTGGCAAACCATTATAAAGATATTCTCTAGTGTCACCACCAGAAACAGCATAGGAAATAACCAAAACTGCTAGAAAAGCTCCAGCCCCTATAAGGGTGCTTTTTAATGATCCTTTATTAGTAAATAATCCTTGAAAGGTAAATAAAGCAACTAAAGCAATTGTAACAATTAAAATAGCATATGAAATATACATAAAGGTATTTACAGCACCACTAGATTCGCCGGCTTTGATGGCATCATCACCTGCTCCTATTATCATAACAAGAAAGATGATTGATAACACACCTACAATTCCAACGAATATAGCTGATATTTTTTTTAAACTCATAATCGTGTTTATTTTAAATTATTACTTCTTTTGTCTGATTAGTAAATCCATTAATGTAATAGAAGCATCTTCCATATCATTAACAATACTATCAATTTTGGCAATAATGTAATTGTAAAATATTTGAAGTATAATAGCTACTACCAAACCAAATACGGTTGTTAAAAGTGCTACTTTAATACCTCCAGCAACAAGTGATGGTTGCATATCTCCAGCTGCTTCAATTTTATCGAAAGCTTGAATCATACCAATTACCGTACCCATGAACCCTAACATAGGAGCTAATGCGATAAATAAGGAAATCCAAGATACATTTTTCTCTAATTGACCCATTTGAACACCTCCATAAGCTACAACCGCTTTTTCAACAGCGTCTAAACCTTCATCTGTTCTATCTAAACCTTGGTAATAAATAGATGCAACAGGCCCTTTTGTGTTTCTGCAAACTTCTTTAGCTGCATCTACACCTCCAGAAGCTAAAGCATCTTCAACTTCTTGAGTTAATTTTTTTGTGTTTGAAGTAGAAAGATTTAAAAAGATAATTCTTTCAATAGCAATTGCTAATCCAAGTATTAAACATAATAATACAATTCCCATGAAGCCTGGACCACCTTCAATAAAACGTTTCTTTAATTCTTGATGAAATCCAATTTCTTCAGCAGCAGGTGCCGCATCATCTTGGGTCATAGTTGCTACAGTCGTCGCAGCTGTTGTGTTTGCATTTGTAGTTGCATTTACAGTTCCGAAAGCCATCATTCCTGCAATGGCTAGGATAGAAAATAATCTTTTCATGTTCTAGATCTTAATTTTATTAGTTAAAGTGTTAAAGATATAAAAAAAAAGTAATTAAAAATAAAAATAACAGCAGAGAGGAAGGGATTCGAACCCTCGATACGCTTTTGGCGTATACACACTTTCCAGGCGTGCGCCTTCGACCACTCGGCCACCTCTCTGTAATTTATAATACTCAATTACAGGGGCCCAAATAACAAAAAATAAATTGAAGTTTAAAACTTTATCCGTTAATTTTAGGACATTTCTCCTCTTAATGATGTTTCATACATGGTTTTGAACATTTTAGGAGAAATATTACTACCTAACAAATACATTAATTTACTTGTTGCAGCTTCAGTGGTAATATCTTTACCAGAAATTATGCCTATTTTTTTTAATAATTCACTGGTTTCGTAGTGACCCATAATCACACTTCCGCCAGAGCATTGAGTTATATTTATAATATGGACCCCTTTTTTTAGTGTTTTTTCAAGTAAATCAATAAACCATTCTTCGGTAGTACAATTTCCAGCACCATAAGTTTCTAAAATAATTCCTTTTAATTTCGGCGTGTTGAAAATACTTTTTAATAAATTTTCAGAAATGCCAGGAAATAGTTTGACGAGCGCAATATTATTATCTAGATGCTTATGGACAATAAACGCTTTCTTTAAATTTGGTTTCAGTAAATATTCGTGATTAACTTTTAAATGAACCCCAGACTCAGCTAAATCAGGAAAATTGGGAGAAGCAAATGCCTCAAAATGTTCGGCGTTAATCTTAGTTGTTCTATTCGCTCTATATAATTTGTACTCAAAATATAAACAAACTTCTTTAATTACAGGTTTTTTTAAATGCTGAAGGGAAGCCACCTGAATTGAAGTAATCAAATTTTCTTTAGCATCGGTCCTTAAATCGCCAATAGGCAATTGAGAGCCGGTAAAAATTACAGGCTTCGCTAAATTTTCTAACATAAAACTTAATGCAGAAGCCGTATAACTCATAGTATCACTTCCGTGAAGTACCACGAAGCCATCAAATGCATCGTAATTAGATTCTATCATTTCGGCTATTTGAACCCAATAATCAGGATTCATGTTACTGGAATCAATTGGTGTTTTAAAAGAAATGGTGTCAATCGAACAGTCTAGCAATCGTAATTCTGGAATTCTTTTTAACAGATGCTTAAAATCAAAAGACTTTAATACACCTGTTTTATGGTCCTTTATCATACCGATGGTTCCACCCGTGTATATTAATAGAATGTTTGGATTGGATTTAGTCATCATTTATATTTTAAAAATGTCTTTTGAATTTTGAGTAGTCACTGATGCAATCTCCTCTACAGTTACTCCATATATAATAGCTAACTTCTCTAAAACTTTTGTTATATAAGCGCTTTCATTTCGCTTACCTCTATAAGGAACCGGAGCCAAATAAGGCGAATCTGTTTCTAATACAATATGCTTTAAATCTATTTGATTTAAAAACTGATCAATTTTTCCGTTTTTAAAAGTGGCAACCCCTCCTATTCCTAATTTCATATTATAAGATATGGCCTGATGCGCTTGCTCTATGTTACCGGCGAAACAATGAAATATCCCGTAAAGGTCATCGTCTTTTTCTTTGTCTAGAACTTCAAAAATTTCATCAAAAGCCTCTCTGCAATGAATTACTATAGGTAACTTATATTGCTTCGCTAATTTTATTTGATGTCGAAAAGCCTCTTGTTGAATCGATAAAGTTGATTTATCCCAGTATAAGTCAATGCCAATTTCACCAATAGCATAAAATTGTCTCTGAGCAAGCATTTCTTCAACATGTTTTAATTCTTCTTTATAGTTTTCTTTGACGTGTGTTGGATGTAGCCCCATCATTAAAAAGACGTTATCTGGATACTCTTTTTCCAATTGCAACATGGCTTCAGTATATGTTGAATCTATTGCAGGAATAAAAAACCGTTTAACATTCTCTTTTAAAGCACGCTCAATCATATCGCTTCTATCATCATCAAAGGCTTCGCTATATAAATGTGCATGTGTATCTGTTATAATCACCAATATTACTTTTAAAATTAGAATCGTTTTTCTAGTTACAAAAATAAATGATTTACATGACTATCTTTGCTAAAAATAACTTTGATGCAATCACTCAACCTATTCTTATTAAAAAAAGGATATACTAAAGTAAAACTTAGACTTGCTAAAACAAATCACTTTGAAATAAAAGCAACAATAAACGGTGTAAAAGGGTTATTTATTTTAGATACGGGTGCATCAAGCTCTTGTGTTGGTTTTGATGCCATTGAAACCTTTAAACTTCATGCTGAAGAGTCTGCAATAAAAGCTGCTGGTGCTGGCGCCATTGATATGGACACCCAAGTTTCAAAGAAGAATCATATAAAAATTGGCACTTGGGGCAAGAAGAATATTGTTTTAATTTTATTCAATCTTACACACGTAAATACCGCTTTAGTTAATCATAACTCAAAACCAGTAGATGGTATCATTGGTGCAGATATTTTGAAAAAGGCTAAAGCTATTATTGATTATGAAAAGAAATATTTATATCTAAAAAAGTAAGTCTGTTTTTTTTTGATTTATTAAAAAACTGTTTCTTTTTTATGATTATAATAATTCTTCCATAAAATGACTAAAATAATAAGATGAGTTCTTAATTTTTAGATATAACATGATATTTTTACAGAGCTATTAATTAATTCTTAGGGAGAATTAAAAGGCTCTGTATTGTAATGATACAGAGTCTTTAATTATATATTTCTATCAAATAATCCAAATCATAAAAACATTTAAATTATGTATGAACCTAATAGTAATTTAGATAGATTTTTTACAGGTGGGTTAGTCGTATTAATAATACTTATTATAGTAATAAATGTTCTAATGTATTTAATCTAAGTCTAAACAAATTCCTAACTGGTTTTTTTGGTGTTAATAACCCAGGTTAAAATCGCTCCAGTATAAAACATGTTATTCTTTAAACTTTTTGCCATAGAAAAATCGACGGCCCACTTATTTGTTATGTTAACGCCAAATCCAGTTCCCAAACAATTAGATTCTATATTATTAAAGGTAAAACCACTGGCATTTTCAATAAAGAAATGTATTTTAGAATTTGGTTCATAGCCAACATTCAAAACATAAAAACCCGTCGTATTTTTATCCACACTCGTCGTTGTTCCAATATTATAATTAAAACTCAAGGTGCTTGTAATTACATTTGAAAAATTCAATGACACGATGTTCCCAATTCCAAAAGAATTAGAATTTATTGTTGGCGCTACCATTCTGGCCATAATAGCCGCTTCTGGAATGAATTTGTTTTGTTTCCATAAATTAAATGACACCCCAAATTCAACTTCATTAAATTTAAAAATATTAGACGTTAATTCCTGATTTATAAAACATCTCTCCTTTGTAAAAGGTGTGTGTAATTGTAACTCGACATTTTTTGATAAACCAAATCTTATTAAGACATTAGGAACATTCCATGAGGTGGTTTTCATGGAAGATTCTTTTTCGACAGAATACAAAGTTTCAATTTCTAGTTGTAAATTATTTTTTAACACATTACTAGAAGGTTCAACCGTTTGACCGCTTAATTTAAACTGTAATAGAATGAAAGCTAAACTAATTAAACCTAAATCTCTACTTTTCATAAAGCCTTTAATTTAGGTGTAAAATTATTTTTAATTAGTCTAAATAAGAATGACTTTTGTCATACTTCCAAAAAAAAATCCTGGATCTTCAGACCCAGGATTATACTATTGAAATTTTAGAATATGATTATAATTCTAAAGCTTTTTTAATATCGTTATTCATTAAGAATTCAACAGGGTTTTCAAGCGCTTCTTTAACAGCCACTAAAAACCCAACACTTTCTTTGCCATCTATAATTCTATGATCGTAAGATAAAGCCACATACATGATTGGACGAATTTCTACTTTGCCGTTTATGGCCACCGGACGTTCTACAATATTGTGCATTCCTAAAATACCACTTTGTGGTGGATTGATAATTGGCGTAGACAACATACTTCCAAATACACCACCGTTTGAAATAGTAAAGGTGCCGCCAGTCATTTCATCTACTGTAATTTGTCCGTCTCTAGCACGAATTGCTAATCGCTTTACTTCCGATTCCACCCCTCTAAAAGTCATGTTCTCTACATTCCTCATTACCGGAACCATTAACCCTTTTGGTCCAGAAACGGCTATACTTATATCGCAAAAATCATAAGTAATCATTTCTTTTTCATCAATCATAGAGTTAACAGCCGGGTACATTTTTAATGCTCTCACAACTGCCAAAGAAAAGAAACTCATAAACCCTAAGCTTACGCCATGTTTACTTTTAAATGTTTCTTTATATTCGTCTCTTAAAGCAAAAATTGGTGACATATCAACTTCGTTAAACGTGGTTAACATAGCTGTTGTGTTTTTTGCTTCTACCAGTCTTTCTGCTACTTTACGACGTAACATTGATAATTTAGTTCTGGTAGTTCCTCTGTTTCCGCCCGTAGGTGTTCCCATTGAAGGCGTTGCATTCACGGCATCTTCTTTAGTCACTCTTCCATCTATTCCAGTCCCTTTTACTTCAGAAGTCGCTATCCCTTTTTCAGCTAAAATCTTTTTTGCAGCAGGACTTGCACTTCCCGTAGCATAAGTAGTTGTTTCTGCTTCTGCTTTCATAGGTTTCTGAACCTCAGCTTTTGGCGCTTGTTCTTCTTTTGAATCCTTTTCAGCACCTTCAGGCTTTTCTGCACTTGTATCAATTAAACAAACAATAGCACCAACTGCAACAGCATCACCTTCTTCAGCTTTTAGTGTAATAATCCCACTTGCTTCCGCAGGTAGCTCAAGAGTAGCTTTATCACTGTCAACCTCTGCAATAGCCTGGTCTTTTTCAACATAATCTCCATCTTGTACCAACCATGTAGCTATTTCTACTTCTTTTATCGATTCCCCAGGTGATGGGACTTTCATTTCTAAAATCATTCTATATAATTTTAATTATCTTCTAAATATACTCTTAATAAGTAATCTACTAATTATTTTATTGTATTAGTTAAATCAAAAACCTCATCAATTACGCGTTGTTGTCTTCGTCTATCTCGTGTTCCAGAACCTGGGGCAGGTACCGAGTTATAGGGTCTTGTTATTGGTTTTAGTTTTACTAAATCCATTCGTTGTGCCATATAACTCCAAGCTCCCATATTTCTAGGTTCTTCTTGGGTCCAAACATAATCCTTTACATTTGGATACCTATTAATAGCCTGCTGGATTTTATCATAGTGCAACGGAAATAATTGCTCAACTCTTACTATAGCTACCTCTTCGCTATTAAGTTTCTCGCGTTCTGCTAATAAATCATAATAGAATTTACCAGTACAAAAAACAAGTCTCTTTACTTTTTTAGGGTTTATCGTATCGTCAATTATTTCATTAAATTGTCCGTCAACTAAATCCTTTATAGACGACACCGCTTTAGGATGACGCAATAAACTTTTCGGTGTAAAAACAATTAATGGTTTTCTGAAATTGCGTTTCATTTGTCTACGCAATAAGTGAAAAAAGTTGGCAGGCGTTGTACAATCTGCTACCGTCATATTATCATCGCCACACAATTGTAAGTAACGCTCTATTCTTGCGGATGAATGCTCAGATCCCTGACCTTCATATCCATGAGGCAATAAGACTACAATGCCATTTTGCGATTTCCATTTATCTTCCGCAGCCGATAAATATTGGTCAAAAATTATTTGAGCGCCATTACTAAAATCACCAAACTGTGCTTCCCAAAGAGTTAACGTGTTGGGGTTAGCCATGGCATATCCATAATCAAAACCGAGCACTGCATATTCCGATAACAAGGAATTATAAATATACATTTCGCCCTTATTCGCTGGATTGGTATTTAGTAAATTAATACTTTCTTCTGATATTTCATCTCTTAGAATAGCATGACGGTGACTAAATGTTCCTCGCTCCACATCCTGACCAGACATACGAACATTAAACCCCTCTTCTAACAAGCTTCCATATGCCAAGGTTTCCGCCATTCCCCAATCTAACGAGTCTGATTCAAAAACCATTGTAGCGCGACCATCAAGTATTCTTTCTGCTTTTCTTAAAAACTTCACCCCTTTAGGAACCGTTGAAACCACTTTTGCAATCTTTTCAAGCTTCTCTTTTTGATAACTTGTATCCACACCATCCAACATCTCTTCCAAACCTTTTCGCTGGAATCCTTTCCAACGCTCCTCCATAAACTCTCTTACTTTTGAGTTATGTTCTTCCTTTGACTTAGCAAATTCATTTTCAAGCAATGCTTTAAAAGATTCTACTTTTGTGTCAGCATATTCCTTATCTATGGTTTTTTCTGATATTAATTTATCTGTATAAATATCCAGTGGATTTGGATGTTTTGCTATTTCCTTATAAAGTTTTGGCTGTGTAAAACGAGGTTCATCACCTTCATTATGCCCATATTTTCTATAACCTAATAAATCGATATACACATCTCGCTTGAATCGCATTCTATATTCCAACGCCATTTCCACAGCATGTACTACTGCTTCAGCGTCATCTGCATTAATATGTAATACTGGCGATAGTGTTACTTTAGCAACATCGGTACAATAGGTACTGGAACGTGCATCTAAGTAATTGGTCGTGAAACCAATTTGATTATTTACTACAATATGAATGGTTCCACCTGTTTTATACCCTTTTAACTGGCTCATTTGAGCTACTTCATAAACGATACCTTGACCTGCAATAGCGGCATCGCCATGCACCACGATTGGTAATATTTTTGAATCGTCACCATTATAATCATTGTCAATTTTAGCACGAGTGATACCTTCTGCTACAGAAGCTACTGTCTCAAGATGCGATGGGTTTGGGACCAAATTCATCCTGATTGTTTTTCCACTGTTATAGGTTTTCTCTAGTGTAATTCCTAAATGATATTTTACATCTCCGTCAATATCTTCATCTTCAAAATCCTTGCCTTCAAACTCACTAAAAAGTTCTTTAATAGGTTTTCTAAATATATTTACAAGCGTATTTAAACGACCGCGATGGGCCATTCCTAATACACATTCTTTTACATCATGTAATTCAACAGCATTAAAAAGTGCAACACTTATTGCTGGAATTAAAGTTTCTCCACCTTCTAACGAAAATCTTTTTTGACCAACGTATTTTGTTTGTAAAAAGTTTTCGAAAGTAACTGCTTGATTTAATTTAGAGTGAATGTATTTTTTTGCAATTAATGGGTAACTTGGGTTATTATCGTTAACATTAAGTTTGTTCTGCCACCACTTTATAACATCTGGATTTCGTATATACATATACTCTACTCCAATAGAGCTACAGTATATTTTATTTAAATGAAACAGGATATCTCGCAACGTTTTTGCACCAATTCCTAAAACATCTCCAGCATTAAAAACCGTATCTAAATCGCTTTCCGAAAGGCCAAAATTTTCAATGGCCAAAGTCGGTTCATAAGTTCGTCTTGACCGTACCGGGTTGGTTCTTGTGAATAAATGCCCCCGTGTTCTATACCCATCAATAAGTCTGATAACCTGAAACTCCTTTTGAACATTTTCTGGAATATGAGCTGATATTCCATCAATTGTTTCACCATTTAGCCCATAATTTTCAGCACCAAAATCATAGCCCTGAAAAAACGCTCTCCAACTGGGTTCAACTGAATCTGGGTTTTGTAAATATTGATCATAAAGCTCAGCAAAATAAGAAGTGTGAGCTGCGTTAAGAAAGGAATATTTATCCATTATAGTTTGTCAGACAATCTTTATGTTTAAAGAAATTTTGTCAAAAATACAATTTTTACTATAACTAGATATTTTTTTGTAATTTTTATAACAAACATTTTTAACCCAATAGTCAAATAATTAAGGCACTGTACCAGGCTTATTTACTCGCTCATTTTAATAAATATTTTTTTTATTAATTTTGCATCTTAAAAATCACAAAAGGAATGTTTAAATTATATTTTTTACTCTTTTCCATTTTTATACTTATGAGTTGTGGAAAAGCTGAGGCGGAAAAAAAAACGGGTTTTTCCTATGAAAATATGTCCTCAGAAAACAACAAAACTACTGCTGAAACTAAAGTTTTAGCTTCTGAAAAAATAGATTTAGTAAATAAAGGTATTGGACCAATCACGAGCCTTAAACTACCTGTAGATATTGATTATACTTTAGCAAGTAACGGAGAGGCTATTTTTAAAAAAATGTGTACTGCTTGCCACAGACCAGATAAAAAATTTATTGGTCCAGCTGCGAAAGGCATTATGAAAACTAGAACTCCAGAATGGATAATGAATATGATGTTAAACCCTGAGGAGATGCTAAGAAAAGATCCGTTGGCTAAAGAATTACTAATTGAGTTTAATTACGCACCTATGGTTAAACAAGATATAAGCGAAGATGATGCCAGGGCCATACTTGAGTATTATAGAACTCTAAATTAAATTGTCATTTAATTACTTTAATACAGTCAAAAATTCAATGACATTAAGCTACATATTAAAGAGGAAGAAAAGCTTTACCTTCCTTAACATCAAGTGATAATTCAGCAATAGTTTTTGTTTTCAAATTATTCATCAGTATAGTTCTTGTCGGGTTTATAATATGATGAAGTGGACAAGGTTTGCTATTATTACAGTGTTCTAAACTTAATATACATGCATTCAGTTTTTTTTCACTATCAATAGCACTCACAATATTCATTGCATTTCCCTTCTTATCATCTTCACTAAGATAAAACCCTCCTTTTGGCCCCCTAGTTGACGATATAAGTTTTAGCTTCGCAAGTTCTTGTAATAATTTAGCAATATAAGCTTGAGGAACATTTATAGGTTCAGCAATGTCTTTTACCATAATTTTATTCTCTTCACTAGAATGTAATGCTAAATACAAAACCGCTTTTATCGCATATTTAGATGAATTTGAAATCATTTTTTCGTATATTTATTACAGTCAAAATAAAAAAGATATTTTTATCTTAAATATGATTTTTGTCATATTTTAAAATTAACCAAGCCTTTATTTTTGTCTGACAAATATAATTTTATTTTAAAAAAAACGAACATGACTACAATTCAAAAATTATTTACACTCTTTTTTACCATTATACTTATTAGTTGTGGAGGTAAAAAAGAAAAAGAAGAAGGCGGGTTTTCTTATGAGAAAAAATCAACAACTGAAACAACATCTACCGCTCCCGAAGTTAAAATTCCAGCGTCTCAAAAAATAACTTTATCTGATAAAGGAGTTGGACCCGTTACTTCGCTAGAGTTGCCTGCAGAGATAAACACTGAAATGGCTGCTCATGGTGCCGACATATATACTAAAATGTGTACAGCGTGCCACAGACCTGATAAAAAATTTATTGGACCTGCGCCAAAAGGAATTTTTGAGCGTAGATCCCCAGAATGGATTATGAATATGATTTTAAATCCAGAAAACATGATTCAAAATAATCAAGAAGCAAAAGAATTATTAGCAGAATTTAATGGCGCCCCAATGGCGAATCAAAACCTTACTATGGAGGAAGCAAGAGCTGTTTTAGAATATTTCAGAACCTTAAAATAAAACCATATGAAAACAACTATTAACATTTTTTTGAGTGTGTTAATTTTTACGTGTCTTTTTAACTGTAAAAATGAAAAAGGCACTCAAACAGAAGAATCTGTCGTAGCCAACCAGCAAACTACAGAAAAACAAGGACAGGCCTTTATTAATGATGACGAGGCTACACCTAATTGCTTACAAATAGCAATAGGGTCTCCAGATCATAAAACACTAGTTGCCGCCGTTCAAGCTGCACAAGTAGAAAACGCATTAGTAAATGTTGGGCCCCTTACTGTTTTTGCACCAACAGATGAAGCTTTCGCTGCCTTACCAGAAGGAACAGTCGAAAACCTTTTGAAACCAGAAAACAAAGGAGTTTTAGCAGATATCTTAAAATACCATGTAACACCAGGAAATTTAAATGCAGATTTTTTAAAACGCTTTAAAAAATTAGGACAAGCTAATAATCAAGATTTAATAGTTGAAGTAGTAGACGGTAAGCCGGTTATTGGTGGTGCAAACATTATTGCTAGTGTAAAAGCAGGTAATGGTATTGTGCACGTAATAGACAAAGTGTTACTTCCTCCTGCTAAAGAATAAAACAATAAACTAACAACTAACAAAATGAAAAAATTATTTAATTCAACTATTGGGTTCATAATTATCGCACTGGTTTTTACCAGTTGTAATAATGGTGAATCAAAATCAAACAGCGCTTTAAGTTCTAATGTCGCTGAGAAAGTATATGTAGCACCTGGTCAGCATGATGAGTTTTATGCATTCATTTCAGGTGGTTTTAGTGGGCAATTATCTGTTTATGGTCTGCCTTCTGGTAGGTTATTTAAAGTAATTCCTGTGTTTTCTCAAGATGCCGAAAAAGCCTGGGGATATAATGAAGAAACTAAACCTATGCTAAATACGTCTCATGGATTTATTCCTTGGGATGATTCTCACCATCCTGACATTTCTCAAACCGCTGGAAAATTAGATGGAAGATATATTTATATTAATGCTAACAACACCCCTCGTATTGCAAAAATTGACTTAACAACTTTTGAAACTACCGAGATTATTGAAATCCCTAATAGCGCGGGAAATCACAGTTCATCTTTCGTAACTGAAAACACTGAATATGTGGTGGCCGGAACACGTTTTAGTGTGCCAATTCCTCAAAGAGATATGTCTATTAAAGATTATAAAGGCAACTTTAAAGGGTCTTTGTCATTTTTAAAAGTAAATCCTGAAAATGGAGAAATGGCTATTAAATTTCAAATATTAATGCCAGGTTTTGATTATGATTTATCACATCCGGGAAGAGGAAAATCTCATGGTTGGTTCTTCTTTACCACATATAATACTGAAGAAGCAAACTCTCTTTTAGAAGTAAATGCGTCTCAAAATGACAAAGATTTTATTGCTGCCATTAATTGGAAAAAAATAGAAGAGTATGTTAATAATGGTGGTGGAACCAAAATGCCAACAAATTATGCACATAATTTATACAGTGATGAAACACATACTGCTACATCTACAATGATTAATGAAGTTCTTACAGTAAACCCATTAGACGTTCCCGGAGCTGTGTATTTTTTACCAACACCAAAATCTCCTCATGGTTGTGATGTAGATCCAACTGGAGAATACATTGTTGGTAACGGAAAACTTTCTGCGAACCTTACCGTTCACTCGTTCACTAAAATGCTAGATGCTATTGAAAACAAAAAATTTGATGGCGAAGCCTATGGCATTCCAATTTTAAAATTTGAAGATGTTTTAGCAGGATCTGTTGAACAACCAGGTTTAGGCCCATTACATACAGAATTTGACGGAAAAGGAAATGCTTACACTACTTTCTTTATTTCATCAGAAGTTGTAAAATGGAAATTAGGCACTTGGGAAGTTCTTGATAGAAAACCAACGTATTATTCTGTTGGTCACTTAATGATTCCTGGTGGAAATTCAGCTGAACCATTTGGTAAATATGTTGTAGCAATGAATAAAATCACCAAAGACCGCTACTTACCAACCGGACCTGAAGTTACCCAATCAGCACAGCTATATGACATTTCAGGAGACAAAATGGAATTGTTACTAGATTTTCCAACAATTGGAGAGCCTCACTATGCTGCCGGTTGTCCTGCATCATTAATTGAAGCAAATTCAAAAAAATTATACAAATTAGAAGAAAACACGCATCCATACGCAGCAAAATCTGATGCGGATACTAAGGTTGTTAGAAAAGGAAATGAAGTTCATGTTCAAATGACCATGATTAGAAGTCATTTTTCACCGGATAATATTGAAGGCATAAAAGTGGGTGATAAGGTATATTTCCATGTAACCAACCTTGAGCAAGATTATGATGTTCCTCATGGAATAGCTATGATTGGTGCAAATACTTCAGAGTTATTAATTATGCCTGGACAAACAGAAACCTTTGTTTGGGAACCAAAACAAGTGGGTGTTTGGCCATTCTATTGTACTGATTTTTGTTCGGCTCTGCATCAAGAAATGCAAGGGTATGTAAGGGTATCACCTGCCTCTTCAAACATTGAACTATCTTGGTCTTTAGGAGACGATTTTTAAAAATAATACTGGAAAGTTAAATAACTAATTTCCAATAAAGGCGAGAGTTAATCGCTCTCGCCTTTCTTTATAAATCACAGCATCAAACCCTAAATATGAAATCATGAAAAAGTCAAATATCATTATGCTCATTGCAGCATTATTACCTTTAGGATTGTTTCTTTTTCCACTATGGAATATTACTTTGGAAGCACCTCAATATCCTATTCCTTTAGGAATGAATATTCATATTAATGATTTTGCAGATGCACATCCACATGATATTAAAAATATTAATTTAATGAACCATTACGTAGGGATGAAATATATTCCCGACGCCATTCCTGAATTTAAAATCTTCCCAATTGGGATTATTTTATCAACCCTTCTTGGTCTAATTATAGCCTTCAAAGGAAATTATAAATGGTTCTTAGGATGGTTTATTTTAATGGTTGTTCTGAGTACAGCTGGTCTTTATGATTTTTATCTTTGGGAACATGATTACGGGCATAATTTAGACCCTAAAGCCATCATGAAATTCACAAATCCAGACGGTACCGTTATGGGGTTTCAACCTCCACTTTTTGGCACAAAACATATTTTAAATTTTACCGCACATTCATACCCAAGATTAGGTGCTTTTTTATTGGGAGCTGGTATTTTCACATCATTAATCGCTTACTTTGTAGGAAAGAAACAACTCAACAAAGTTTAAAACATTTTATAAATCAACCAATTTAAAAATGAAAACATTAAAAAAGATATTGTCTTTAGTCATCGTATGGTTATTAATCAGTTGTAATGTATCTCCCAAAGCTATTAATTATGGAGAAGACGGCTGTTATTTCTGTAAAATGACTATAGTTGATAAAATTCATGCCGCAGAAATAGTTACTAAAAAAGGAAAAGTTTACATGTTCGATTCTTCTGAATGTATGGTTAACTTCCTAAAAGAGTTTGACACTTCAGAAATAAAACTGTATCTGTCAAATAACTATAATGAGCCTGAATCCCTTATTAATGCAACTGAAGCTACTTTTTTGATTAGTAAAAATATTCCTAGCCCAATGGGCGCCTATTTATCTGCTTTTAAAACAAAAGACGAGGCTTTGAAAATGCAATCTGAAAAAGGCGGACAAACTTATTCCTGGCAGGAATTAATAAAACATTTAAATTAAATTTTTTTAAGTAATTAATCTTTAACGAATCTTTTGATTTCTAATCAATAAGCACTGAATTTTAATTAGTTCTTTTAAAATCCAAAATTCATTTACATACTTTAGCATTAAAAAATAAAACCTCCGTGAACATCCGATTCATTATATATAGTTTTTTAATAATGGTTCTAGCTTGCTCCCAAACAATTTTGGCGCAACCTATTGTTGTTTGCAAAACCTGTAAATCTACATCGTTAAAGAATGCTATTGCTTTGGCTAAAGATTATGATACTATTCTTGTTAAAAAAGGCACTTATAAAGAATACGGTATTGAGATAAATAAACCTTTAACTATAATAGGCGAAAATTATCCTGTTATTGATGGCGAAAAAAAAGGTGAAATTATCACAATAGTATCAGACCATGTCATTGTAGATGGTTTATTCATAATAAATGTAGGCACAAGTTATACAGAAGATTATGCCGCTATTAGGGTAAAAAGAAGTAAGTATTTTGAAATAAAAAACTTAGTGCTTGAAAAACTGTTTTTTGGTATTTACCTTGAAAAAGCGGCCTTTGGAAAAGTATTTCATAACAAAGTAATTGGAGATGCCGTTACAGAACATAATTCTGGAAATGCCATACAATTATGGTACAGTAAGAATATTATTATTGAAAACAATAACGTCCAACATGTTAGAGATGGGATTTATTTGGAGTTTTCAGATAATTGTATAATTAAAAATAATGTAAGTACCAATAACCTTAGATATGGCCTGCATTTTATGTTTTCAAATAATGATACTTACGAAAACAATGAATTCTCAAACAATGGTGCTGGGGTTGCCGTTATGTTTTCTAAAAAAATTCAAATGTTTTCTAATACCTTTAAAAATAATTGGGGAACAGCATCCTACGGCATGTTATTAAAAGAAATAAATGACGCAGAAATTAAAGGAAATATTTTCGAAGAAAACACGATAGGTATTAATATTGAGGGGTCCAACAGAATTAAATATATAAACAACAATTTTATTAATAACGGGTGGGCAATTAAAGTTAGGGGTGCGTGTTACAGCAACAAATTTACAGGCAATAATTTTTTATATAATTCTTTTGATATTTCTTATAATAGTAATATTAATGATAATGAATTTGATAAAAATTACTGGAGTAATTATACGGGTTATGATTTAAATGACGATGGCATTGGAGACGTGCCTTACAGACCTGTTAAACTGTTCTCTTACATTGTAAACAGAACCCCCGAAACCATTATTTTATTACGTAGTTTATTTATCGATATCATAGATTTTTCAGAAAAAGTATCTCCTGTTTTTACACCGGATAACTTATTAGACGACCATCCATTAATAAAAAAAATAATATGGTAAGCATTCAAAACTTACATAAACAATTTGGAAAAAACATTGTATTAAGCGGTGTTGACCTTGATATAAAAGAAGGGGGTATTTTTGCTGTTCTTGGGCCAAATGGGTCGGGAAAAACAACGATGATTAAAGCCATTTTAGGAATGGTTATTCCCAATCAAGGAACAATTTCTGTACTGGGAAAAAACATTAAAAAAAGTTGTGCATACAGAAATCAAATAGATTATTTACCACAGATAGCTAACTTCCCTAATAATTTAAAAGTGAAGGAGCTCATCACAATGATTAAAGATTTACGTGGTAAGTCAACAAATGATGAGGCCTTAATTAAACTATTTAAACTAGATCCTTTTCTTGATAAAAAGCTTGGGAATCTTTCTGGAGGAACAAAACAAAAAGTAAATATTGTGCTTGCATTTATGTTTAATAGCCCTCTAATAATTTTAGATGAACCAACTTCTGGCCTAGACCCTATTTCTTTAATTCGTTTAAAAGATTTAATTCAAACAGAAAAAGCAAAGGGTAAAACTATTTTAATTACCTCACATATTATGAGTTTTGTGGAAGAAGTCTCAGATGAAATTGTTTTCTTATTAGAAGGCAAAATATATTTTAAAGGCACAA
>JAHEDS010000026.1 GCA_024641135.1 Flavobacteriales bacterium | reverse complement strand
AGCTGTGTATAGATATGGGAATTCAGGACTCCAAAGATTTGGATTATTAACAGCTATATTTTGTTCGAATTCATTATCGAAAAGTTCAGCTGTTTCATTAGAATTAACGGTGTTGCCATCAGCATCATGAATAGTAGTCACTATTCTTAAACTGTTTCCAGAGACTTTGGTTTTAATATTAACTTTAGCTATTGCTTTAGTAATTAATGGCGTTGTAATAAATGTTCCCCATTGGTCAATGCTTTCCTTGTTTTTTAAAATAATGCTAACGTTTCTATATAAACCTGCTCCTGGGTACCATCTTGAAGACTCTCCTTGATTTGATAACTTTACAGCTAATATATTCTCTTGAGTGGTTGAAATGTAATCAGTTATATCGAAATAAAAATAAGCATAACCATATTTCCACTCCCCAACTTTTTGACCATTAATAAATACTTCTGGCTGGCTCATGGCCCCTTCAAACAGAATAATCGCTTTTTTATTGGTATTGAAATTTGGTAATGAAAACGTATGTCTGTACCAGGCTTCTCCAATATATGGTAAAGCGCCAGTTCTTCCTGTTTTTTCTGAAGCTACCTCTTCACCGTTTTGTTCAATGGCAACAACCTGTTTATCGATGTCTTTATTAAAAGGCCCATAAATGGCCCAATCATGAGGAACAGAAACATGTTCCCAATTAGAATCATCGAAATTACTTTTTATGGCTTCTGGATGCTTTCCTTTATTAAATGTCCATCCCTTTTTTAGTGTGATGACGTCTCTTGTTTGTGCTTTCATCGTTCCGATAGAAGTTATGATGCAGAGAAGAAATAATATATGCGTAAAATATCTCATGAGTTATTATTGTAATGATCCATTATAAAATTGCATACCTAAAGTAGCCTTGTAGTCATGATCGAATAAAGTGGCGTTATCCCAATGAGAGCCTTGTCCCCAAAGTGTGCTACAACCTGTAGAAACCCAAGCAGGTTCCCAATAAATAACACCTTCACCACCAGCATTTTTAACAATAGTTTTTAATTTGTTCAGATAATTTAATTGACCTTGTTGAGTTGCTGGATATCCATCAATTAGCGCATCACTACCTAATATATTATTGGCACTATCTGCATTTGTAAGCGTAAAAGGATATGCAGTTTCAACAATCATAAGGCGTTTTTTATAAGTATTTATTAAAGTAGACAAAGGCGTTGCAAGGTTATTTAAATTATAATCTGACCAAATAGGATAATAAGATAATCCAATCCAGTCAAAATCTGTAACGCCATTTTTTGTTGCCTGATCAAACCACCATAAGCCATTTTCAGGTTGTGCAATGTGCAACATGACTTCAACAGTTTTATTTTTTGCAGTTGAGATATCTCTAACAGCTCTGATACCTTTATTTAAGAGCGTAGAATTTCTAATCCAGTCAATTGGCCATTGTAGTTCGCCGTCCTGAAGTATCATCGGATTTATTTCATTACCAATTTGAACAATATCAGGAAGTAAATCAGATCTAGATAATTCATTTAATGTATTATAAGTGTAATTGTATAATAAGTCGCCCAAGGCTGGTGTATCATTAATTGAATTCAGCCAAGCGGAAGGAATTTGTTGTTTACTGGGGTCTGCCCACGTATCTGAATAATGAAAATCAAGCAAGACTTTCATGTTAAGGTCTTTAGCGCGTTGAATAGATTTTTTTACGTCATTATAATTAGAATAATTTGTCCAAGTTGGGTTATTCCATAATCGAATTCTAATCAAATTAGCCCCAGCTTCTTTAAAAATCACATATGGGTCTTTTGTAGCATTGTTAGCGTTTATATAAATAGCCCCGCAATCTTCCATTTCATTTACATATGATAAATCTGCACCATAATAAAATAAAGTGGGTTTATCAGGAATTGGTTCGTCATCAGGATTATTTGGTATGTCATTTCCAGATGAACATGATAACAGCATTAGTACCAATAAGCAATAATTGAATATTTTTTCAATTTTCATGGTAAAATTATTAAGAAGCTAAAATAAATAAAATTTATATAAAAACCTACCAGTACCTACCGGTTTTTATTATATTTGTAACATGAGTATTATATCTGTAGAAGAAAATATTGGGTTGCCAAAATATAAGCAAATAGTGCTTTCGATTGAAAACGCTGTAGTTTCAGGTAAGTTAAAAAAGGGCGATTCGCTACCATCTATTAATGCTGTTAGAAACAAATTTTCACTTTCTAGAGATACGGTTTTAATGGCTTTTAACGAGTTAAAAGTTAGAGGGATTATAGAATCTGTTGTAGGAAAGGGTTATTATTTAAAAAGTGAAAGTATAGAGGTGACTCAAAAAATATTTTTGCTCTTTGATGAGCTAAATACCTTTAAAGAAGATTTGTATAATTCATTTGTAAATAATCTAAACGACAATATTCAGGTTGATATATTCTTTCATCATTTTAGTTATGATATGTTTTCAAAGCTTATTTGTGACAATATTGGAAGCTATAATTATTATGTGATTATGCCGGCCAATTTGAATCAAACAGATAAGATTATTGAAAAATTGCCTTCAGATAAGGTTTATATATTAGATCAAACTCACAACGAGCTCAAGCAATATCCAGGCGTATTTCAAAATTTTGAAGATGATATCTATAACAGTTTAAAAAGAGCTATAACCTTATTAAATAAATATGAGAAGATTGTGTTATTGTTTCCTGAAAAAAAACAACCTCAGGGTATGTTAGTAGGATTTCAAAAATTCAGAAAAAACACCAATTTTCAACACGAAGTAATAAATACTCTAGAACACAGAAAACTTGTTAAAGGAGAAGTTTATTTAATATTGGATGATCAAAACCTGATTGTTTTAATAAAAAAAATGCGAGATCAAAACCTTAAATTAGGTAAGGATATTGGTATAATTTCCTATAATGAAACCTTACTTAAAGAAATAGTTGAAGGTGGCATAACAACTATTTCGACAGATTTTAAACAAATGGGGAAGCGGCTGGCTCAAATGATAATAAATAAGGAGCGATTTTTAATTGAAAACCCAAATGATTTAATAATTAGAAATTCACTTTAAATAAAGGTTTATGCAACATAAGCTTTAAAATATGAAAGATTAATTAAACATGACACAAACATTTATAAATAATATTAGCCAAACATATAAAAGGCTATATAGTTCAGATCCTATATTAGTAAAATCTCCAGGAAGAATCAATATAATAGGGGAACATACCGATTATAATGATGGTTTTGTGTTACCGGCGGCTATTAATAAAGGGATAGTTGCTGCTTTAGGTAAAAGTAAAAATGATTATTGTTCAGTTTTTGCCTCCGATTTAAATGAAAAATTTGAATTTATTCCAGAAAATATAGAAGCTGTTCCTAATGGTAACTGGAGAAACTATATTCTTGGTATTGTTGGAGAACTCCAAAAAAAAGGAATAAATACTCCGCCATTCAATCTTGTTTTTGGGGGTGATATTCCAAATGGAGCAGGGTTATCTTCATCAGCAGCCCTGGAAAATAGTGTCGTTTTTGGCTTAAATGAACTGTTTGATTTGGGTTTAAAAAAAGAAGATATGATTTTAATTTCCCAAATGGCTGAACATCATTATGTAGGGGTACGTTGTGGGATTATGGATCAGTTCTCCAGTATGTTCGGAGAAAAAGATCATGCCATACTTTTAGATTGCAGGACTCAAAAAGCAAAGTCTATAAAAATCGATTTTGAAGACTATGAATTGTTACTAATTAACACAAATGTTACTCACAAATTAGTAGATGCTGAATATAATGATCGCCGTAATGTTTGTGAAAAGGTAGCCGGGTTACTAAATTTAAAAGCCCTAAGAGATGCCACTCAAGAGCATTTAAACGTTATCAAAAATCAACTTTCTGAAGATGAATTCCAGAAGGCTTTATACGTCATTCAAGAAAACGACAGGGTATTAAAAGCGGCTAAAATGATAGCTGAAAATAATATTGAAGGGTTAGGAGAGCTTCTTTTTGAGGCCCATAAAGGTGCTCAGTTTCAATTTAAAATTAGTTGTGAGGAGTTGGATTTTTTAGTTGAAAAGGCAAAGCATAATCCAAGTGTAATAGGTGCAAGAATGATGGGCGGTGGTTTTGGTGGTTGTACCATTAACATTGTTAAAAAAGACGAATTACAGAATTACGCTGATACTATTTCTACAGCTTATAAACAACAATTTAAAAAAGACTGTTCCATCTATTACATCAGCTTGGAAGAAGGTACCCATTTAATTAATAATTAGAAAAAATGAATACTGATTTACAAAATTATTCACATAAACGATATAATAGCTTAACTGGCGAATGGGTTTTAGTATCGCCTCACAGAGCAAAAAGGCCATGGCAGGGACAAGAAGAAGACGTTACACCAGAAACTCGACCAGCTTATGACCCCTCTTGTTATTTATGCGCTGGTAACAAAAGAGCTAGCGGAGATATCAATCCACCTTATGAAGATGTTTTTGTATTTGTTAATGATTTTTCTGCACTTCAAGATGATTCTGCGGTATTTAGTGTCAATGAAGGGCTGATTAAGGCTGAAAGTGAACAAGGAATCTGTAAGGTTATGTGTTTTAGCCCAGACCATTCTAAGAGTTTAGCGCAAATGACTGTAAAGGAAATACAAAAAGTTATTTATGCATGGCAGGATGAATATGTGTCGCTAGGTAAGTTAGAAAATATCAATTACGTTCAGATTTTTGAAAATAAAGGAGCGATAATGGGTTGCAGTAATCCGCATCCACATGGTCAGATCTGGAGTCAGTCTTCCTTGCCAAATGAAGTAGTGAAGAAAGATAAACAGCAGTTAGAGTATTTTAAATTGAATAAAAAATCACTATTAGAAGATTATTTAAAACAGGAAATAAAATTAAACGAACGTATTATTTTTCAAAACAGAGCTTTTGTAGTGCTTACTCCTTTTTGGGCGATCTGGCCATATGAAGTTATGATAATTCCAAAAATGAGACAAAAAAGTATTAATGAATTAAGAATTGAAGAAACGATACTTTTTGCGGAAGCAATATCTGTGGTCACGAAAATATATGATAAACTCTTTAATATTTCGTTCCCATATTCAAGTGGTATTCATCAGGCTCCAACTAATGGAGAAAATAATGACCACTGGCATTGGCACATGAGCTTTTATCCACCATTATTAAGAAGCGCCACCGTTAAAAAATTTATGGTAGGTTACGAAATGTTTGCGAGTCCGCAGCGAGACATTACACCGGAAACGGCTGCGTCTGTTTTAAAAAAATTGGCAAATAATTTATACTAATTAAATATTATTCTAATGAAACAACATATCCTCAAAATCACAATCATTTTATTATTGACTTTTTTTAACGGAATAAGTCAAAATAAATCGAAAGGAAACGTTATTGTTGATGAGCAGGGCGTGATGCGTTGGGAAAAATCCAAAGAAGAAGTAAAGGGATTTGGGGTTAATTATTCAGTGCCATTTGCGCATGCCTATCGCTCAGCAAAACTAATGAATTTAGACCCTAAAACAGAAATCGACCATGATGTATATCATTTTGGCCGATTAGGATTTGATCTATACAGATTGCACGTTTGGGATACAGAAATTAGTGATTCTTTAGGCAATTTATTAGAGAATGAACATCTAGATGCCTTTGATTATTTATTATGGAAACTTAAAAAGGCAAATATTAATTATGTTATTACACCCATTGCTTTTTGGGGCAATGGCTGGCCAGAACCAGATACGAAATCGCCTGGTTTTTCGAATAAATATGGTAAAGGTGATTGTTTGACAAACCCTGATGCCATAAAAGCACAGCAAAACTATTTAGAGCAATTTATTAACCATGTTAACCCATATACTGGAATAGCCTATAAAGAGGAGCCAAACATAATTGCTTTTGAAGTAAGTAATGAACCTCATCACAGAGGGGAATCTGAAAAAGTAACGGAATTTGTTCAAGGAATGGTTGCAGCAATAAGAAAAACAGAAACCAAAAAACCAATTTTTTATAATATGAGTCATGCCGTTCAGTTTATGGAAGCCTATTTTAAAGGAAATGTGCAGGGAGGTACGTTTCAATGGTATCCAACTGGATTAGGTTATGGGCAGGAGCTTTCAGGTAATTTACTACCTAATGTAAATGATTATAATATGCCTTTTGATTCTGTTTTTAAAAAGTATCATGGGGCTAAATTAGTCTATGAGTTTGATGCTGCCGATGTTGGGAAATCATATATTTATCCGGCGATTGCCAGAAGTTTTAGAACGGCTGGAATACAAATAGCCACGCATTTTGCATATGATCCTACTTTTTTAGCGCCTTTCAACACAGAGTATAATACGCATTATATGAATTTGAATTATGCACCGCAAAAAGCATTGGCATTAAAAATTTGTTCGGAGATTTTTCATGACATTCCTATACACTCCAATTTTGGAATGTATCCAAATAATGCTGTCTTCGGTGATTTTAAAGTAAATTATCAAAATGATTTGGCAGAATATAATTCAGAAACAAAATATTTCTATACAAATACATCAAATTCTTCTCTTAAGAATGAAAGGAAACTTAAAGAAATTGCTGGTTTTGGAAATTCAGTTGTCGTTTCTTATGATGGTTTAGGAGCCTATTTTTTAGATAAAATATCTAAAGGAGTTTGGAGATTGGAAGTAATGCCAGATGCCATTTGGGTAGATAATTTGTTTGGCAGAAATAGTTTGAGCAAAAGGGTAGGGGTTATAAACTGGGAAACTCATGTTATGCAAGTTAATTTAGAGGATTTGAGTGTTAATTTTGATGTTGAAGCTATCAATGATGGTAATAATTTTATTCCTGAAGTAAACAACAAGTCATTTCAAATAAGGCCAGGTACTTATATTATTAGTAGGAGAGATAGTTCGAAAAAATGGTCTAAAAGTGATGCATTCAAAGCTGGTCAACTCAATGATTTTTATGCGCCAAAGTCTAATGTTGATAAATTATATTTTACGCATAATCCGGTTGAAGTCATTTCTGAAAATAGCGATCTTCTTTTAGAGGTTCAATGTTTGTCTCCAGAGCCTATTGAAGAACTTTCCTTAGTAGGATACACTAGTAGCGGACAATATTTTAATCAGAAATTTGAATATAAAGGAAATTATAAATTTGTAGCAACTATTGAATCTAAATTAGTACAGAACGGGTTTCTAAATTATAATATTATTGTAAAACAGAAGGATGGTAAGGAAACGACCTTTCCATCTGGAAAAGAAGGTAATTTATATGCCTGGGATTTTTATGACAGGGCACCTTACAAAGTACCTGTTGTTACTAAAGAAAGCCCTGTTGAATTATTTAATGCCATTGAAGACGCCAATGATTTAGTGAGGCCATGGAGACGTGGGTTTAAATTAGTGCCTACCGAAAATTTTGGAGAAGCTGAATATCAAATGAATATTGAAAAATTGTTTGTAACAGATCAGGAAAACTTGGATGCAAGCCCAATCTATGATTTTTCATTTAAGCATTTTATTATCAATAAAGTAAAATTAAGACGTGATGATTTGGTGTCAAAAACTACTTTAGTTTTTCGCGGTAGAGCTTTGAATGATAAGCCTTGTAAAGTGCAAATAGCTTTTGTTTTAGAAGATGGATCGGCTTTTGGGAAAACTATTAATATTAATCCAGAAGCAGATGGTTATACCCTTAAACTAAACGAGTTAAAACCAGTTAGAACGGTTACGTTACCGAGACCTTATCCAAGTTTCTTGCCTTATTACCTTGAACATGAAATGACATCGGATTTTGATATTACAAAAGTAGAAAGCCTTCAGTTTTCTATAGGTCCGGAGATTCCAATAGATGAAATAAATGATGCTCATGGAATAGGCATTATAAGTGTAGGTTTGAAATAAAACTATAAAAAAAAGCTCCTCGATATCGAGGAGCTTTTTTTTGTGACATTCTGTTTTTTACAACTTCACCAATTTTGAAGTTAAAGATTGTCCTAAGTCATTCTTAATTTTAACCAAATAGATTCCTTGGTTTAAATTTGAAATATCGAAGGCAAATCCCTTGTTATAATTACCATTAAATGATTTAACTATTTTACCTGTAATATCGTAGATTTTTAAATCATTAATTAAATGGTTTATCACAAACGAGCTATTCACGGGATTAGGATATAAAGTAAATACCGTTTTTTCCATACTTGTGATGGAAAGAGTAGAGGCTTTATTACCATAAATTTTAAAGGATCCAGCTGCTAGATTAATAGGTGTTGAGATATTGCTAACATTAATGGAAGTGCTTCCTGTTTCATCCATTAAATCAAACCAAGTTCCATTGTAAGGAAAGTTTGGATTGATATTTTGAGCAGCAACATCGAAGTTTGCTAGAATAACTACATTTTTAAGTCCAGAAGATGGTAATGTGTTGTCAAACACATGAATTTTAGGTGTTAAAGTTCCAGATTCAATTGTGTAGCTTCCCTCAAAAACGGCTTCTTGTGTTTTTAATTGAATAATCCTAGACCAGTCATCATAAACTTGTTTTCTGTTAGGATTACCTAACCAGTTTTCAGACCATTGTGGTTGAGGTTTGGTACTTAATTTGCAATCACCAGGAATACCATCGTAATCTGAGTTTACAGTCACACCATCTGAACATAACCAAATAGAATCATCCATTCCTAAATCAGCAAAATGCCAGACCATTTTTGGACCAGGAATTGTTAAAGTCACTGCGCCAAGTGTCGACATTCTTGCTAGGGCAGTATTTAAATCTTTTATATCATAACCAGAACCAGATTTGCCAAAGGTTGTCATTTCATACATAATTCTATCTTTGTCATGACTTTCAGGATAACCAAGAGTGCGTTTTTGAGTGAATCCGTGTGCCACATGTCCCATTCTATCAAATGAACTTGCTGTACCATTAGCGAGTTCTTTATAGCTATTCCACATTTCACTCCACATCATAATCCCTTTACCTTCATCAATTCTGTAGTTAGCCCATTGTTGCTCTTCTACATCACTACCTAAATGTTCAAAGATCACATAATGGTCTGGGTCTAGACTCCATGAATAATCGGCATATGTTTTTAAAACTGCTACACGGTCTGCTTGATAACTATCTGTACAAGAATAATTACTATCTGTACAATTTTGAGTAAACCCTTTGGTTAAATCCCAACGAAAACCATCAATTTTAAACTCTTCTATCCATTGTTTAATCACACGTTTTGTATAGTTTTGAGTAGAAGCCTTTTGATGGTTAAAGTCATTCCCAACACTATATGTGTGTTTTGCTACTGTATTAAAATACTGGTTTTCAATGGTAGGTTCGCCATAACTGTTACCATATCTATTATCGTTCCACATTCTAACCATTGGATTTTGTCCAAATGCATGATTTAGTGCAATATCTAAGATTACGGCAATCCCGTTTTGATGACAAACATCAATCAGTTCTTTTAATTTGTTCTTCGTACCATAATATTTATCTAAGGCCATATGAAACGAAGTATTATAACCCCAGCTTTCATTACCTTCAAATTCCATAACCGGCATTAATTCAATGGCGTTAATATTTAAATTTTTAAAATAAGAGATTTTATCAATGATATCTTGGAAATTTCTATCGGCATCAAAATCTCTCAATAAAATTTCATAAACAACTAAATCTTCTTTTTTAGGTTTATTAAAGTTAGTCACCTGCCAATTATATGGTGTTTGATTAGTTTGTAAAACAGTTACTGCAAAATCTTGTCCAGCAGGGTAAGGTGGTAAATTAGGATATGTGGTAGATGGTATATATTGGTCATCATATGGGTCCAGAATTAAAGTAGAATATGGGTCGGCAACTTTTACAAGTGGTAAGGAAGAACCAAGAGGGGTTTTATCAACCACCCAGTATTGATAGGTTTCAATCTGGCCAGGAGTTAACTCAGTTAATGTAAGCCAATATTTGCTTCTTGTAAAATCATATTTCATGGCATAACTGGTATTTGGCTGCCAATTATTAAAACTTCCTGCTACATAAATATAATCCTTAAATGGTGCAAATAAAACTAAAACTGCTTCAGTTTCGCTTAAATAGGTTATTCCATCTTGATAGGATACAGGCATGACGGCTGTATCGGAAGTATGATTAATTAAAACGTCAAAGGCTTTTGTCTTTACACCAGTTCCTGCAAGTGTTACCTGTAGCTCGTAATGTTGATATTGTGTAATATTAGTATGTGTATAATTATACGATGAAATATTATTTTGAGTATTTATTACTACCCCATTGGCAGTTAATACATAATTGGCGTTACCACCAGTATTCGAGGCAGAAATGTTAAGAGATCCACCCGAATTTAAAAAAGTTGTTGAATTTTGTGCCGGACTATTTAAAATGACTTGAAATAAACCTACAGCGATTTCTAAATCGCTAGTTTGTTGTGTTCCGTCAGTACTTCTTAATACAATATTTATAGACGTTATGGCTCCTGTACCAGTATAGTTATAAAATTCCTTTATTGTAGGTGTTAAATTTAATTTATAAATATTACCAGAAACTAATTGAAGAGCAGGTTGTGTTGTATTATTACCCCAAGTGCCAATGACATTTTGCCAAGCGGTATCGTCGTTTATGGTAACACCAGTATGTGCATAAATGGTGCCTGAATAAGACTCTAAGCCTGTGCCAGTTTTATCAAATAATAAAGTAGCAGAACTTGTTTCCTCAGGGATAGCTCCTCCTTGCCAAGATAATTGTGCATAACTTGATATTGAATAAATAACTATGGATATTAAAAGTAAAAGTCTTTTCATAATGATAATTTATTAAATAGGAAAAAAGGAGTTGGACTATTCAGAACAACTCCTTTTAAAACCTTAAATTAAACGAATTTTATCTTTTCGTTAAATGATATTTAGGACCATCAGGGTCGTTAAAATCTATTGTAATTACATAATTTCCTGCAGTTACAGGTATGTTATCACCTGGCTCTAAAATACCATCTGCTGGTGCATTATCACCTAAATCTCCATCCCATGTATTATCTGGTCTAAATTTAATTTCACCATCTATTAAAGTGATATCATCAGCATACATTACTCCAGGTTGTATTTCAGTTAAAGCTGCGTCTGGGCCAGCACTTCCCCAATCGTTATAACCAGAACCCACTGCACCCCAAACTGGAGAAGAAACAATTGAATAAGAATTATCTTTAAAGTCTACTGTTATAAGGTAATGGCCTGCAGTCACAGCGATGTTATTATCAGAGTCTGAATCTAAAATGCCGTCTCCATTCGCATCACCTAAATCACCAGACCAAGTATTTAATGGTCTTATTTTAATATCCCCATCAATTAGTTTTACACCTACTTTAAAAGTATCAGTTGTATAATCATAATAAAATTTAGCATCTGGACCAGCACTACCCCAATCATTATATCCGGATCCTACAACACCCCAAGAAAAAGGTTCAATAGTATAAGACATATCGTTTAAGTCAATGGTAATTTTATAATCACCTGCAGTTACAGGTATATTATCTCCAGGCTCTAAAATACCATCGGCTGGAGCATTATCACCTAAATCTCCACCCCACTCATTATTTTCTCTAAATTTAATATCACCATCAACCAAATTAACATAAGAAACTATTACACCAGCCGCAGCAGTTGTATAAAATTTAGCATCTGGACCAGCACTACCCCAATCATTATAACCAGAACCTACAACACCCCATGAGGAAATTGCAAAACCTCCACCTGTTTCAACTATTTCAGGTAAAAATAAAGTTAAAGTTTGTACTGCTGAAAATGTTTCAATGGCATTACTTCCTGAATAAGCTCTTAATCTAAAATAAACATCACCAGTGTTTGGGTCTTCAGTATTAGGGTCATTATCTAGTCCAGCATCTCCAGCCATAGATAATAATTTTCCAACTGATACTGCTTGATCATTTCCAGAAGTACTACCAATAACAATTAAATCTGTGAAGTCTCCTGAAACAGACCCTTGTAATTCATAATTAACAGCAGTTGGAACTTCAAAACTTTGAGATTCCCAAGTAAAACGCTCACCTATATTAGCAGAGGTAGCAGAAGTTAAAACATATTGTGATAAAAAATTGTTAGTGAAGACAAACTCACCAGGAGCTTTTGCCGTAAATACTAATTCATCTTTCTCACAAGAATTGAAGCCTAAAACGGCTACAATCAAGACTAATAAAATTTTTATTTTTTTCATTGTATATTTTTTAAAATTAATAACCAGGGTTTTGTTGTAAATTAGGGTTAGCACTTAAATCTGATGTTGGAATTGGGAAAATATCTCTGTAAGCATCTGTTGTTGTACCTCCAGGTACATTTCCTTTCCAAGGCCAAATTGCATTAGTTGTGAATTTTCCAAAACGAACTAAATCTGTTCTTCTGTGGCATTCCCAATATAATTCACGTGCTCTTTCGTCTAAAATAAAATCTAGAGTTAAATCTGACCCTGTAATATTACCAGTAGTATTCCCATATGCTCTTTCTCTTAAATCGTTAATTAAACCAAGTGCAGTTCCTGCGTCACCGCCTCCGCCTCTTAGGTTAGCTTCTGCGTAAATTAAATAAGCATCTGCCAGCCTGAATAATGGAAAATCTGTATCTGGAAATTCACCAGAAGTATCTGATCCAGGGCTACCTGAACTATCTAAATTCTTATATTTTGCTATGGCATATCCATCTGTAAATTTAGAAATATTTGCAATTTCTAAAGCTTGCCCATCTGTATAAAATAATTCTCTACCATCGGCTGAATTTGCCATGCCAGGAAATTTTTCAACGAAAGCACTGGTCGTTCTTATTCCTGCCCATCCACCATTAACACCAAAATCTGCAGGATTCATACTTCCTCCTATGGAAGCATGGATTACAGTAGTCATCATACCGTAAGCCTGTGTATTTAAGCCATCAAACTCAATTGGGAAGATAACTTCATTGGATAGATGGTTGTCTGCTAAGAATAAATACTCATAATTTGGTTCTAAACTATAAATACCTGCGTTGATTACCTTTTCAGCTTGAATTCTGGCATCTGCATAATGTCCTGTGCCAATATATACTTCGGCATTAAGATATAAGTTAGATAATAACATCCAGCCAGCGGCTTGATCAGCACGCCCATATTCATTTAAACCTGCAGGAACTAAATCACCATCGATAGCAATTAATTCAGATTCTATATAGTTAAATAAATCTTGAGCATTCGATTGCTCTGGTAAAAAGGCTCCAATTGGGTCTTCTTCTGTTGTAAATGGCACATTACGATAAAAATCTAAGGCGTGATAATAGCTTAAAGCTCTCATAAAACGCGCTTCGGCTCTAAATGTTTGAATATCTTCTCTTAAACTTGCGTCTACACCTCTTTCACTTAATTTAGCATCAGACGTTTGTCTTAAAAACTCATTTACTAAACCAATTTGATATAAGATTCTATCGTACATGGTTCTTATAAATTCATTTCCAGGTGTCCAGTTTTGGTAATGAAGGTCTTTTATTGTTCCATCATTCCAACCAATAACTGCTTCGTCAGTTGTTAATTCTTGAAGATTCCAATATAAACGTAAATAGTTCGAAAATCCTTCATCTAATCCAGCTAAGTCAGGATTTCCAGCAGGGCCTTGTTGACCACTTATAGATATACCTGCATAAATTTTAGCTAAAAAAGATTGATATGAATCCGGATTATCAAAAACGGAAACAGATGTTTCTTGATTTATTGGTTTTAAATCATCAATTTCACTTGTACATGAAACAATGAAAGAAACGCAACAAAACAAAAACATTACTTTTTTAAAATTGTTTAACATAATTTTTTTCTTTTATAGTTCATTTTTTTGTTAAAAATTAAAGTTTAACCCCAAGGAGAATATTCTTGGTTTAGGATAAACATTGTTGTCAATACCGCTTGAAATTTCAGGATCTAAACCTGTGTAATTTGTAATTGTAAATACATTTTGGGCTATTAAAGAAGCACGTAATGTAATTTTTTCAAATGGTATCGTATACCCTAAGGATATGTTATCAAGTTTCATAAAAGAGGCGTTTTCAACATATAAATCTGAAAACTGCTGGTTATTTATAAACCCTGTAGTGATGGCATCTGTACTACCATTTCCATAATAATCTCCAATTTGATTTAATAAAGCTTGTGCATAACCATTAGCAGATCTAAAGTTGTTATACATATAGTTTCCTAAACTACCTCTAAGAGTAAAATTAAAATCTAAATTTTTATAACTCATACCTGATGTAAATCCGAAAAAAGCATCTGGTGTTCCAGATTGGAATCGATATTTATCACTATCATTAATAATGTTATCTCCATTTAAATCTACATAAACACCTTCTAGTGGTTGTCCATTAGTGCCTACAACTTGTTTAAGCACATAAAAGCTTCCAGGTTCTGCATTTAAAGCATTAATCTGAATCGTGTTTCCAACGCCTCCAGAAATACCACCAACTGGTTGTCCTGGGAAATTAGGATCATCGGTTAAAGTCAATTTAGTGATTTCAATATCACTTACGGTGAAGTTTGCACTAACATCCCATGAGAAATCTTTTGTTTTAACAGGGGTTGCATTAATACCAATTTCTATACCTCTACTAACGGTTTCACCAACGTTTTGATCTAAAAAGTTTTCAAGGTTGCTACCTCCGGGTACTTGAGAATATTGTAATAAATCTTTATTTTTTCTATAATAGAAGTCTAAAGTACCAGTGATTTTATCGTTAAAAAGGCCATAATCAAGACCTGCATTATACATGGTTGCTTCTTCCCATTTAATATCCTCATTATAACCTTCAGGACGTACTGTTGTTATATAGTCTGATCCAAATTGGTATTGTGATCTAATATCCCCTTGAGAATAAACACCTAGATAAGGGAAAGAACCACCTACATCTTGCTGCCCTGTAATACCCCAACTTAATCTTAATTTTAAGTTAGAAATAACATTAGAATTTTTCAAGAAATCCTCATCAGATGCTAACCAAGAAAAGGCAGCAGAAGGGAAATCAGCATTTCTATTATCTTTTGAAAAACGAGATGAAATATCTCTTCTGTAGGTTGCTGTGAAAATATATTTACTATCTAATGTAAAATTAGCACGAGCAAAATAAGATTCTAGGATTAACTGAAATGGAATTGAAGGTAAGCCATTATTGAACCATCCATAAGGTGAATCATAATCTCCTGTAGCAGAATTTCTGTTTCTGCTAGCACCAACGTTATAAAATCTTTGGTAAGTGTGCCCAGCAGTCATATCAATTCCAGATAATAGAGAGCCTTCAAAATTCTTTTTATAATTTAAATAAAAATCTAACAATCTGTTTTTATTAATACCATTGTAAGTCCCAGTACTTGGATATTGACCGGCATTATTATTATTAAAACCAGCATTTCTATCAGTAAAATACCTGCCTTCATATTCTTCATAATCAAAACCAGCATTAACGTTTAATCTTAATTCTGGTAAGAAATGAAATTTATAATCTAATTGAATGTTGGATATATTTCTTTTTGCTCTTTGTCTGTTATCTCTCAGTTTCAATAATGACACTGGGTTTCTTGGAGCTAGATTAGCAACGCCATCACCGTCTTCAAATTCAAAATAACCTCCCCAGTTTCCTTCTACGGGTTGTGTAGGATCAAAAAATAACGCACTTCCAATAGCACCTTCGTTAGCAAAACGATTGTCAACTAAACTTCCTTTTGAAGTAATATTAACTTTTAAGTGATCTTCAAAAAATCTGTTTTCTAAATTTAAGTTTAATGCATTTCTTCTATATTGAGAAGTCATTAATACCCCATTTTGATTAGATAAGTTATAATTTACTCTGACAGATCCATTTTCAAATCCTTTTGATAAGGTAAGGTTGTGTATACCACCTTCTGCATTTTGATAAATCTCATCTTGCCAATCTGTATTTGCATTCCCTAAGAAACTTGGGTCTTCCCCGTTGTCAACAACATATTTTCTTAACTGAGTAGAACTTAATACATCTACTTTATTAGCAATTTGACCTACAGATGCCTGAACATCGTATTCAACATTTAAAGGAGCTTTTGTTTTACCTTTTTTAGTTGTAATAATTACAACACCGGCAGTCGCTCTAGAACCGTAAATGGCCGTAGCTGATGCGTCTTTTAAAATGGTATAACTTTCAATTTCATTTGGGTTAATAGCATTTAAACTGCCACCGCTTAATGGAATTCCATCAACAACTATTAATGGGCTGTTGTTGGCACTAAGTGATCCACCATTTCTAATTCTAATTTCTGCTCCTGCTCCTGGATTACCAGAAGAACTAGTAATTCTAACCCCTGCAGATTTACCTGCTAAGAGATTTTCTGGAGAAACGATGGCTCCTTTGTTAAATTCTTCTGAATCAATTCTGTCTAAAGATCCTGTTGCATCTTTAACAGTGGTTGATCCATAACCAATAATAACTACCTCGTCTAATTGAGAGGTATTTTCGATAAGTCCAACATTTACTGTTGATTGTCCAGTATACGTAATTTCTACCGGGTTATAACCTACAAAAGAAAACACAAGAATGTCTCCGTTTTTAAGGTTAATTTGATACTTACCATCAAAATCTGTTGCCGTTCCAGTAGCAGTTCCTTTAATAAGGATATTTACTCCTGGAAGCGGTATTGCAGTTGATTGTTCTGTCACTGTTCCTGTTACTGTTGTTTGCCCAAACATACATATTGGAGCAAAGAACAAAACAAACAGTAAGCTACTTAAAGTTGTTTTCATACAATACTTTTAAATTAGTGTAATAATTTAGTTTAATATATTTTCACTTCTCGGGTTAAAAACAGGATAAATTTACAGTTAAGTTTTAACAAAAGATTATGAAATACGCAACGAAAACGTTTGCGTGTTGACAACTTTTATACAATTCTTAACGTAAACGTTTGCATGTTGATAACTCGACAATATTTATAGGTGGGTTGATATGAAAATATTAATTTAGCGTAGTCAGCTAATTAAAGTACTAAATATAGTAATTTGATAGGGATTAAACAAATTTATATATGAGACGTAAAGTAACCTTAAAACAAATCGCAAAAGAATTAGATGTTTCTATTTCTACCGTGTCGAGAGCCTTAAATAATAGTAAAGAAATTGGAGAAGAAACGCGTCAAAAAATTCAGGCTTTTGCCAAGTTTTATAACTACAAACCCAATAATATTGCACTAAGTTTAAAAAATCGTAAAACAAAAACTATTGGAATTCTCATTCCTGAAATTGTACATCATTTCTTTTCAACGGTTATTAGAGGAATTGAGATTGTTGCTAATCAAAGAGGGTATAATGTGATTGTAGGATTGTCTAACGAATCTTTTAGTAAAGAGGTAATTAACATGGAAATGCTTGCAAATGGCAGTATTGATGGATTTATTTTGTCAATTTCTAAAGAAACATTATTGCATCAGGATTACCATCACTTTAAGGAAACAATAAATCAGGGAATCCCAATAGTAATGTTTGATAGAGTGGTTAATGAAATAGACTGTGATAAGGTAATTGTAGATGATTATAAAGGGTCTTATAATGCGGTAAAGAAATTAATTTCAAATGGATGTAAAAATATTGCTCTTATCACAACAATGGATTATGTAAGTGTGGGTAAACTTAGAACACAGGGGTATTTACAGGCATTGGAAGATAATAAAATACATCCCAAAAGTAGTTTAATATTGAAGCTAGATGATAGTCTGGCTTTAGAAGAACATTTGGATATTTTAGAAGGAGAAATAGAAGAATTCTTTAATAGGAACAGTCAAATAGACGCCATTTTTGCAGTTAATGAATTGTATGCTGTTACTGCCATGAAGGTGGCAAGAAAATTAGAATATAATATTCCTGAAGATATTCAGGTCATAGGTTTTACAGATGGTGTATTGTCAAAACATGCAAGACCTAGTTTAACAACCGTAAGTCAACATGGACAAAAAATTGGTGAGCAGGCAGCGCATTTGCTGATTGATAGATTACTGCTTGATGATGAAGAAATTGAGTCTGAAAATATTGATTTAGAGATAGATGCAAATTTTAAAACGATTGTTATTGAAACAGATTTGATTGAAAGAGATTCAACCAAATAAAATAATTCATAGAAACAATTATATTATTTTATATCTTTGAACCAAATCAAAACTTATATTTTCACTTCTCACCAATAGGTTTTGATAAGTAAATATGCTTGTCAAAATAGTAATAATTAAAACTTACTGTTAATGGAAAAGCGTAGATTAAGTTTCTGGGAAATATGGAACATGAGTTTCGGTTTCTTAGGAATTCAAATGGGTTTTGCCCTTCAAAATGCAAATGCGAGTCGTATCCTTCAAATTTTTGGGGCTGATGTTCATGAGCTTTCATGGTTCTGGATTATAGCACCTTTAATGGGATTAATTGTCCAGCCTATTATTGGACATTACAGTGATAAAACATGGGGCCGTTTTGGACGAAGAAAACCTTATTTTCTTGTAGGTGCTATTCTTGCATCAGTTGGATTAATTTTAATGCCGCAAGCTGAAATTTTTATAGCTTTCTTACCCGCTCTATGGGTAGGTGCTGGAATGCTCATGATTATGGATGCCTCATTTAATATTGCCATGGAGCCTTTTAGAGCATTGGTTGGCGATAATTTAAGAACAGATCAGCGAACATTAGGGTTTAGTGTACAAACAGCGTTAATTGGGTTTGGAGCCGTTATAGGTTCTTGGCTGCCTTATGCTTTGCACCATTGGTTTGGTGTTTCAAATGAAACATCAGAAGGGGCTGTTCCTTATAATTTAATTCTATCTTTTATTATTGGAGCTGCGGTTTTAGTTGTTTCTATTTTAATTACAGTAGTTTCAACAAAAGAGTATTCTCCCGAAGAACTTGAAAGTTTTGAAGAAGAAATGGCACATTCTGGTTCTATTGAAAATGAATCTGAAGAGAAAAAATCCAGCTTATTCGATATTTTTGAGGACTTCAGAAAAATGCCGACAACGATGCGTCAGCTTAGTTGGGTGCAATTTTTTTCTTGGTTTGGTCTGTTTGGTATGTGGGTATTTGCTACTCCAGCAATTGCCCAACATATTTACGGATTGCCATTTACAGATAGCAGTAGTTCCACTTACCAAAATGCTGGTGACTGGATTGGAATTCTGTTCGGAGTTTATAATCTGGTGTCTGCTTTTTACGCTTTTGGATTACCCTATATTGCAAAAAAAATTGGAAGAAAACGCACGCATGCTATGTCATTAATTATTGGTGGATTAGGGTTACTGTCAATTTATATTATGCCCAATGAAAACTGGCTAATAGTATCCATGATAGGTGTGGGAATTGCTTGGTCAAGTATTTTAGCAATGCCATACGCTATTCTGGCGGGATCTATATCTCCAAAAAAGATGGGAGTTTACATGGGAATTTTTAATTTCTTCATTGTAATTCCTCAAATTATAAATGCATTAATTGGTGGACCATTAGTGAAATATGCTTATGATAATCATGCCATTTTTGCTTTAATGATGAGTGGAGTTAGCTTTATTATCGCAGCAGCATTAGTGTTCAAAGTAAAGGATGTTGATGATGTTGTACAATCTTAAATTATGAATAGAAAAGGATTTATTTTTGATCTTGACGGTGTTATAGTTGATACTGCCAAGTATCATTTTTTAGCTTGGAAAAAGCTTGCAAACAGTATTGGAATAGACTTTACTGAACATCAAAACGAACAACTTAAAGGCGTGAGTCGTATTGAATCGTTAAAGAAGATTTTAAACTGGGGAAATGTTACATTGTCTGAAACTGATTTTAATAGGTTGATGGCGGAGAAAAACGAGAATTATTTAAGTTATATTGCCAAAATGGATGACTCTGAAATTCTTCCTGGCGTTATGAAAACTTTAGAATTTTTAATTAAAGACAAACAACCGATTGCCCTAGGCTCTGCTAGTAAAAATTCAATAGAAATATTAAATAAAGTTCATTTGTTTAAACATTTTGACGCTATAATAGATGGCAATTCTGTAACAAAAGCAAAACCAGATCCGGAAGTGTTTTTGAAAGCAGCGGCGGCTATTAATTGTTCGCCAGAAACATGTATCGTCTTTGAAGATTCAGTGGCTGGAATTCAGGCTGCTAATAAGGCAAATATGATAAGTATTGGTATTGGTAATCAAACTATCTTGAACGAAGCAGATATTATATTTAAAGATTTTACTGAAATAAGTACTGACTTTTTACAGAATTTGTTGTCAGTTACTAAAAGCGAATTAAAGAAAAAATAAAAATCATCTTTTAAAGAGATAATTTAAAACATAAAATGAATCAGGACTATATAAAAGCAGATAATTGGTCAATTATTGAAGAAGGATTTGATGCCGATCAGGTTAAATCATCAGAGAGTTTGTTTAGCATTGGAAATGGTGCCATGGGCCAAAGAGCCAATTTTGAAGAAAAATATACGGGACCAACATTTCAAGGAAGTTATATTGCTGGAGTTTACTACCCGGATAAAACCAGAGTGGGGTGGTGGAAAAATGGTTACCCCGAATACTTCGCAAAAGTATTAAATGCACCAAACTGGATTGGTATTAATGTGTCCATAAATGGAGAAGTTTTGGATTTATTTAAATGCCAAAACATTGAAAATTTCAGAAGAGAGCTAAACATGAAAGAAGGGTGGTTGTCCAGAAGTTTCATTGCTACGCTTCAAAATTCTGTAAAGGTTGAAGTAGAATCTAAACGATTTTTAAGTTTGGATTTTGATGAGGTTGGTGCCATTGAATATAATGTGAAGCCATTAAATAATGACGCTCAAATTAACTTTTCACCTTATTTAGATAATGGGATTACCAATGAGGATACTAATTGGGATGACAAATTTTGGGACGTACTGAGTGTGAATCATGAAGATAATCAGGCATTTATTGTATCGCGCACCATGAAAACACAGTTTTATGTGTGTACTACGATGCAAACTCAGGTTTCAATTAATGGGCAGATATTAAATCAAGAAAAAAGTGTTCATACCACCGGTGATTATGTTGAGTTTCAATACCAAAATCAAGTATCGAAAGGAGATACGATTTCATTAACAAAATTTGGTGGTTATACTACAGATAGAAATCATGATAAAAACGAATTGATTTCTGCTGCAAATAAAACACTAAATGAAGTTTCAAAGATAGGGTACAAAGCACTTTTAGATTTGCAAAAAAAGGCGTGGTCTAAAATATGGGAAATGGCCGATATCACTATTAAGGGAGATGTTAAGGCACAACAAGGTATTCGTTTTAATATTTTCCAATTAAACCAGACCTATTTAGGTAAGGATGCCAGATTAAATATAGGGCCAAAAGGGTTTACAGGAGAAAAATATGGCGGCAGTACTTATTGGGATACCGAAGCTTATTGTATTCCATTTTATTTGGCAACCAAAGATCAAAATGTAGCTAGAAATTTGTTAGCATATCGTTATAATCAGTTAGATAAGGCGATTGAAAATGCTGAAAAATTAGGATTTAAAAATGGGGCCGCCTTGTATCCTATGGTGACAATGAATGGAGAAGAATGTCATAATGAATGGGAAATTACGTTTGAAGAGATTCATAGAAATGGGGCCATTGCTTTTGCTATTTATAATTATCACCGTTTTACATCAGATTATAGTTATATACCAGAAAAAGGACTTGAAGTATTAATAGGAATTGCGCGTTTTTGGCAACAACGTGCCAATTTTTCTAAAGCAAAAAACAAATATGTGATATTGGGGGTTACAGGTCCAAATGAATATGAAAATAACGTGAATAATAATTTTTATACCAATTATATTGCAAAATGGTGTATTAATTATGCTGCTGAAAATGTTGCTATTGTAGAGAAAGACTACCCTTCAGATTTTAAAAGAATCATGAGTAAAGTGCAGCTTTCAAAAGAAGAACTAGTTCAATGGAAAGCAGTTGCAGATAATATGTATTTCCCATATTCAGAAGACAATAATGTGTATTTGCAACAGGATGGTTTTTTAGATAAGGAACTTATTACGGTTGCAGATCTTGATAAATCTCAACGTCCCATTAATCAAAAATGGTCTTGGGATAGAATTCTACGTTCACCATATATTAAACAGGCCGATACGCTTCAAGGATTTTACTTTTTTGAAGATGATTTTACTACCGAAGAATTAGAACGACATTTTGATTTTTATGAACCATTTACGGTTCATGAAAGTTCACTATCGCCATGTGTTCATAGTATACAAGCTGCTAAATTGGGCAGAATGGATCAAGCCTATACGTTTTATTTGCGAACCTCACGCTTGGATTTAGATGATTATAATCACGAAGTGCATGAAGGATTACACATTACTAGTATGGCAGGTACTTGGATGAGTATAGTTGAAGGATTTGGAGGAATGCGAGTAAAAAATAATTTGCTGTCTTTTGCTCCAAAAATTCCAAATCAATGGGAAGGATATTCATTTAAAATTAATTTCAGAAATCAAATATTAAAAGTAAATGTCAGTCAAAATAAAACGCTTTTTGAGCTTGACGGAAACACATCGATTGATATATTGGTTAATGATAAGTTAGTTACAATTCAACCAAATGTATTAGCATCAGTTTAATTTAAATTTGAAAAAAATGAAGTATTTAGTTTTTATCATTTCAATTTTTGTTGTTAACTTTTGTTCAGCCGACAATAATGACGCTTCAAATAAAATAGAGAAAAAAATGATTTCGGAATCTTTTAAAGTGTATAATGATATTGAAAGAGTAGAACCTTCTAATTGGTGGATTGGTTTTAAAAACCAAGCACTTCAATTATTAGTGAAAGACGAAAACATTTATACCGCCGATGTAGAAATAACCTACGAAGGTGTAACTATTGAAAGATTACTTAAAGGATCCAGTCCAAATTATTTATTTATTGATTTAGTTATTTCTGAAAAAACAAAACCTGGTAGGTTTAATATTTACTTTAAGTTTGAAAATGGGACTCAAAAAATTCAAACCTATGAATTAAAGCCTAGATTAAAATCTGCTGAAGAATATATTGGCTTTAACAGTAGTGATGTCATTTATTTAATTACACCAGATCGATTCTCAAATGGCGACCCATCCAATGATATTGTTCCTTACTTAAAGGAAAAAAAGATTGATAGAAAAAATGATTACGCAAGACATGGTGGCGATATAAAAGGTATGTTTAATCATTTAGATTACATCAGCGATATGGGGTTTACGGCTATTTGGCCTTGCCCATTATTAACCAATGATATGCCCAGAACATCTTATCATGGTTATGCCATTACTGATTTTTATCAAGTGGATCCACGCTTTGGAACGCTTAAAGAATATATAGAACTTGCCGATAAAGCCAGAACCTACAATATTAAGTTAATAATGGATCAGGTGGTTAATCATTGTGGTAGTGAACATTGGTGGATGAAAGATTTACCTTTTACAGACTGGGTAAATCAGCAAAAAGCCTTTGAAAATAATACAGAATTAAAAAATTCAAACCACAGACGCACCATTAATCAAGACACCTATGCATCTGAAAAGGATAAAACAGAAATGACTGAAGGTTGGTTTGTACCATCCATGCCCGATTTGAATCAACGTAATCCATTCATGGCAACCTATCTAATTCAAAACAGCATTTGGTGGATTGAAACTCTTGGGTTAGGAGGCATAAGACAAGATACTTATCCGTATTCCGATAAAACATTTCTTTCAGATTGGACAGGTGCTATTATATCGGAATATCCAAATTTTAGTATTGTTGGAGAAGAGTGGAGTTATAATCCATTAATTGTAGGCTATTGGCAACAAGGGATGAATAATAAGGATGGATATATTTCACACCTAAAATCTCCTATGGATTTTCCAATGCAACGTCAAATTGTTAATGCTTTGAACGAGGATGAACAATGGGATACTGGTTTTGTAAAAATGTATGAAGGATTAGCAAACGATTTTTATTATGCAAGTCCAAAAGACCTAATGATCTTTCCGGATAATCACGATATGAGTCGAATATTTACTCAATTAAATAAAGATGTAATAAAAACTAAAATGGCTTTGAGTTATATATTCACTTTGCCTAGAATCACTCAATTTTATTATGGAACAGAAATTTTAATGAATGATTCGGCCAAACCCGGGGATCATGGTTTAATAAGAACCGATTTCCCCGGAGGATGGAAAGATGACCAGGTCAATGCCTTTACAGGAGAAGGCCTTACAGATGCTCAGAAAGACATGCAATTGTTTGTAAAAAAACTTTTGAATTACAGAAAAAACAGTAAAGCTATTCATGAGGGTAAAACCATTCATTTTGCTCCCGAAAATGGTGTTTATGTTTTGTTTAGAGTTTTTGAAAATGAAATAGTTGTTAATATTTTGAATAAAAATAATAAGCCATTTAAACTTGATTTAAGACGTTTTTATGAAGTGGGTTTAAGTGGGCAATCATTATTAAATATAATTACCGACAAAGAATTTGTATGGAATGATAGTTTACAATTAAAAGGAAATGAAAGTTTACTTTTAACTACAAAAAAATAAAAGGTAAAAATTTGTTATGACAAAAAACTGGCTGATTTGTCTATTTTTTTTAACTGCAATCAATGCATTTGCACAAGTAACGTTTATTGTTAATGAGTTTCCAGAAAACACTCCCGATGTAAGTTCAATATATATTTCAGGTGATTTTGAAGGTTGGTCGGGTGGTCGTGAAGAATTTAAATTAATTAAATTAAATCAGAAATACAGTTTAACGATTCCTAAATTTAAAGATGTTTTAAATTTTAAATTTACTTTAGGCAGTTGGGATACCGTAGAAACTGATAAAGAAGGAAATTCAATTCAGAATAGATCCTATATCTTCAAAAAACCAACAGATACCGTTTATGTATCTGTTTCTAATTGGGCATCCCCTTCTACTCAAAGCAAATCAAAACAATCAACGGCTTCAAAAAACGTTTTTATTTTTTCTGAAAATTTTGACATTCCTCAATTAAATAGAACGCGTAAAATATCGGTTTATTTGCCTCCCAATTACGATATTTCAAGAAAAAAATATCCAGTTTTGTATATGTTGGATGGCCAAAATGTTTTTGATAATGCAACCTCATATTCTGGTGAATGGGAAGTAGATGAGCAATTAAATAAATTATTTAAACAGGAATCATTAAGTTTAATTGTTGTAGCTATAGATCATGGTAATGAGAAGCGTTTAAATGAATATTCTGCTTGGGATAGTTCTAAATACGGAAAGGGCGAAGGAAAAGAGTTTTTAGATTTTATAATTGAAACATTAAAACCAGAAATAGATAAACAGTATAGAACTAAGTCAAATAGTAATAATACTGCCATAATGGGGTCCTCAATGGGTGGTTTGTTTTCTCATTATGCCGCGATAAAAAGACCGGATGTATTTGGAAAGGCTGCCGTATTTTCCCCTTCCTTTTGGTATGCAACTACTTGTTTTAAATTTACCGAGGAACACGTAGGAAAAACTAAAAAATCAAAATTTTACTATTTGGCAGGAGATAAGGAAGACGAGACTATGGTAGGAAATCTAGATAAGATGACAAGGTTAATGTTAAACAATAAGGTTCCTTCGAAAAATTTAAAAACGACGGTAATAGCAAACGGAGTGCATAACGAAATCCTTTGGAAGACGGAGTTTGAAAAGGCTATCATCTGGTTATTTAATCAATAGCTTATAGCTATTAAATGATTATTAGGTGTCTTTGTTAAATGCTTGAAAAAAATGTAGAAAATAAATAAAAAGTAGAATGCCTAAAACATATAAATATTTGTGCGCAGTATTATTGGTTTCCTGTTTTGCCTGTGTAAACAATATGAAAAACGAAGAAGATTTAACAGTATTAGAAAATAATAACATGCAACATAAAGAAGTCATATATCAGGTGTTTACGCGTCTTTTTGGAAACACAAATTCAACCAATAAGCCATGGGGTACAATAGAAGAAAATGGTGTTGGAAAGTTTAATGATTTTAATGAAAAGGCCTTAAAAGAAATAAAAGAATTGGGTGTCACGTACATTTGGTATACTGGAGTGCCTCATCATGATGTGATTAGAGATTACACAAAATATGGTATTAGTAATGACGATCCAGATGTGGTAAAAGGGCGAGCCGGTTCTCCTTATGCCGTAAAAGATTATTATAATGTAAACCCAGATTTAGCAGAGAATCCTGAAAACAGATTAGAAGAGTTTAAAGCACTTATAGACAGAACGCATCAAGCGGGACTTAAGGTAATTATAGATATTGTTCCTAATCATGTTGCAAGAAATTATCACAGCACTACAAACCCGGAAGGTATTGAAGATTTTGGGGCAAGTGATGATAAAACGGTTGTTTATAATGTCAATAATAATTTTTATTATAATCCAGGGGAAGGTTTTAAAGTTCCAAACTGGAGAAATGATTATTTGCCTTTAGGTGGTGAGCAAAATAAATTTGCCGATGGTAAATTTGATGAAACTCCAGCTAAATGGACAGGTAATGGGTCTCGAGCTTCACAACCAGACATGAACGATTGGTATGAAACTGTAAAAATAAATTATGGCATCTCACCTGATGGTAGAAAAGATTTTGATGAACTACCTGCTGGGTTTGAGAACCAAGATTACATAAAACATTTTGAGTTTTGGAAAGATAAAGTAGTTCCTAATTCCTGGAAAAAATTTAAGGATATAGCATTGTATTGGTTAGATTTTGGAGTAGATGGTTTTAGATATGATATGGCTGAAATGGTGCCGGTTGAATTTTGGAGCTATTTAAACTCCAGTATCAAAATGAAGAACAAGGAGGCTTTTATTTTGGCAGAAGTTTATAACCCTAATCTTTATAGAGACTATATTAAAAAGGGGAAAATTGATTATTTGTATGATAAAGTACAGTTATATGATACCATAAAACATATTATACAAGGCCATGGAAAAACAGATAATATTCCGCCAATTCAAGATTATTTAAGCGATATAGAGCATCATATGTTACATTTTCTTGAAAACCATGATGAGCAACGCATTGCAAGTCCGGAGTTTGCTGGAAATGCTGATAAAGGAAAGCCCGCAATGGTAGTTTCAGCAACGATAAGTACGTCGCCAACCATGATTTATTTCGGGCAGGAAGTAGGAGAGCCTGGGGCTGAAGATGCGGGTTATGGAAAGCCTTCGAGGACTTCGATTTTTGACTATATGGGGGTTCCTCATTTACAACGTTGGGTCAATAATAAAAAGTTTGATGGAGGGAAATCCACAGTAGATGAAAAGGCGTTGAGAGATTTTTATAAACGACTTCTCAATTTCACAATTAATAGTTCAGCACTAGCAGGAAATTATCAAGATATCCACCACTTTAACAGACAACATACCGAATGGTATAATAATCAGGTTTTGTCATTTGTTCGCTGGAGCGAAAATGAAAAACTTATAATTGTATCAAATTTTAATGCTGAAAACACATATGGTTTTGAATTGCAATTACCACAAGATGTTATTGAAAAATGGCAATTAAAAGATGGCAGCTATGTAGTATCAGATCAACTTTATAATACTTATGAATCAACTCTAAAAGTAACTGATAAAAAAGGAAAAGTGAGAATTGATATTGGCCCGTTACAATCATTTATTTTAAAAATTGAATAAACCATTTACCATGAAAAGACTATTATTAGTAATTACAGTGTTTACCTTAATAAGTTGCGTTCAGCATAAAGAAGTTGTAAAAGTTGAAAAACAACAGGCACCATTTGTTTGGGAAGGAGCCAACCTCTATTTTTTACTTACAGATAGATTTAATAATGGTAATTTGTTAAATGATGTGAGTTTTGATAGGACTGAAGTTGCCGGAAAATTAAGAGGTTTTGAAGGTGGAGATATTCAAGGGTTAACCCAAAAAATTCAAGAAGGATATTTTACAGATTTAGGAGTTAATGCTATTTGGTTAACACCAATAGTGGAACAAATCCATGGGGCAACGGATGAAGGTACGGGTAGTACATATGGCTATCACGGGTATTGGACAAGAGACTGGACAGCTTTAGATCCTAATTTTGGAACCAAGGAAGATTTAAAACAACTTGTTGAGATAGCGCACTCAAAAGGGATTAGAATAGTTCTTGATGCAGTAATTAATCACACGGGTCCAGTAACCGAAATAGATAACGTTTTTCCTCAGGACTGGGTTAGAACCGATAATCAATGTAACTATCAAAATTACGAAAGTACTGTAAGTTGTACACTCGTTAAAAATCTTCCTGATATAAGAACAGAAAGTAATGATGAGGTAGAGTTACCCTTGTATTTAGTTGAAAAATGGAAATCTGAAGGCAGATATGATCAAGAAATGGCAGAGTTAGAGGCATTTTTTAAACGTACAGGCTATCCAAAAGCGCCACGTTTCTATATTATTAAATGGCTAACTGATTACATTACAGAATTTGGAATTGATGGGTACAGAGCGGATACTGTTAAACATACTGAAGAATATGTGTGGCAGGAATTCAAGAAGGAATGTGACTATACATTTTCTGAATGGAAAAAAAATAACTCCGAAAAAGTGTTGGATAATAACTCATTTTATCTGGTAGGTGAAGTTTATAATTATAATATTTCAAATGGAAAATTATTTGATTTTGGAGATAAAAAAGTAAATTATTTCGATAACAGTTTTCAAGGATTAATAAATTTTGAATTTAAATATGATGCTCAAAAGGATTATGAAACTATTTTTTCTAAATACTCAAATATCTTACATACAGAATTGAATGGTTTTGGAACTTTAAATTATCTAAGCTCACACGATGATGGAAGCCCTTTTGATGCAAAAAGAGTAAGAACTTTTGAAGCGATTACTAAATTATTATTAACACCTGGAACCTCACAAATGTATTACGGGGATGAGTCGGCGAGACCATTAGTAATCGATGGCACTGTTGGAGATGCAACCTTGAGGTCTTTTATGAATTGGGATGATATTAAGAATAATCAGAACACAAAAAACTTATTAGCACATACAAAAAAATTAGGGCAGTTTAGAGCTAATCATCCTGCCGTTGGAGCTGGAACACATCAAATGATTACAAAGAGCCCCTATTTGTTTTACAGAAGTTTCTATAAAGACACATTTCAAGATGTTGTTGTTATAGGTTTAGATTTGCCTATAGGCATTAAAACACTTGATGTTTCAAAAATATTTAAAGACGGTGATTTAATTCATGATGCATATTCTAATCTAGATATTAAAGTAGAAAATGGAAAAGCAATAATTGATTCTAAATATAACCTTGTTCTTCTCGAACTGAAATGAAATTTGTATTTTAAGAGCTTATAAATAAATTTATTATCATGAGAAAAATTGTATTTGTTTTTTGTGCAGTTGTTTTTACAGTTTCTTGTAAGGAACAATCGTTTGAATTAAGCACACAGTCGCCAGACAAGAAAATTAAAATTGATTTTAATTTAGATAATCAAGGTCAGCCATTTTATGTGGTTAGTTTTAATAATAAAACTGTAATAGACACCTCTTTTATGAGTTTTGATTTTAAAGATTTAGCATCCTTAAAAGATGATTTTAAAGTAGTTGGTTCAACTGTAGGAACATTTGATGAAACTTGGCAAATGCCTTGGGGTGAACAGCTAGATGTTCGTAATAATTACAATGAATTGGTTGTAAATTTAGAAGAACGTTCTCAGCAAAAAAGAATGCTCAACATTCATTTTAAAGTTTATAATGACGGTGTCGGGTTTCGATATGAATTCCCTGAACAAGAAAATTTAAAAGAGGTTTTAATAACCGATGAAAACACGCAGTTTAATTTAACTGGTAATCACAAGGTTTGGTGGATTCCTGGAGATTGGGATATTTATGAGCATTTATACAACGAAACAAAATTTTCAGAAATTGATGCACTTTCTAAACAAAATGACCCCAATTTAAATGCAACTTATATACCAGAAAATGCCGTTAATACACCAGTAACTATGAAAACGGATGATGGTCATTATTTAAGTTTTCATGAAGCAGATTTAACTAACTATTCTGGAATGACTTTAAAAGTTGATCCACAAAGTTTAAAAATGGTTAGTGAACTTGTGGGTTCAGAAATTTTAGGGGGAAAGGCCAAAGAAACTATTCCATTTAATACTCCTTGGAGAACCATTCAGATTGCGGAAAAGGCAGGAGATTTAATTGAGTCAAAACTCATTTTGAATTTAAACGATCCAAATGTTATTGGAGATGTAAGTTATTTTACACCTATGAAATATGTTGGTATTTGGTGGGAAATGCACATTGGTAAATCTACTTGGGATTTAGAAGGCAGTCAAGACATGAACACCTTTACAACTGGGAAAGTTGGAACATCAAGACACGGTGCAACCACAGAGAATGCAAAGAAATATATTGATTTTGCTTCTGAAAATGGTATCAAAGGACTTTTGGTTGAAGGTTGGAATACAGGTTGGGATAAATGGATAAATACCGATGATAGAGAAGGGGTTTTTGATTTCATGACGCCTTATGCTGATTATGATTTTGACGAAGTGATGCGCTATGCAAAAGAAAAGGGTGTAGAAGTTATAATGCATCATGAAACTTCTGCTGCTCCAAGAACCTATGAAAAACAAATGGAGGTGGCTTATGATTTTATGAAGGCTAATGGCATCAACTCTGTAAAAACAGGATATGTAGGTAAAATTATTCCTAAAGGTGAATATCATCATGGACAATGGATGGTGAATCATTATCAAAAAGTGCTTGAAGAAGCGGCCAAAAAGAAAATAGCAGTGAATGCACACGAGCCTATTAAAGATACAGGAAAACGCAGAACTTACCCTAATGCTATTTCAAGAGAGGGAAATAGAGGCCAAGAGTTTAATGCTTGGGCAAAAGATGGAGGAAATCCACCAAGTCATTTACCTACAGTAGCCTTTACCAGAATGCTTTCTGGGCCATTTGATTTTACTCCAGGTGTTTTCAATATTAAGTTTAATGAATATAAAGAAGACAATCAGGTCAATACAACTCTGGCACAACAACTGGCATTATATGTGGTTATTTATAGCCCAATTCAGATGGCCTGTGATTTACCTGAACATTATATGGTGGAAGGGAAAATTCATCCAGCTTTTCAATTTATTACAGATGTTGGTGTCGATTGGGAACAAAGTAAAGTATTAAATGGTGAAGTTGGAGATTTTGTAACCATCGCAAGAAAGGAAAGAGGAACTGGTAATTGGTTTATTGGTGGAATTACAGATGAAAATGCGAGAAACATAAACCTTGATTTTGATTTTCTTGAAGATGGCCAAACGTATAAAACCGTAATTTATAAAGATGGCAAAGAAGCGCATTGGGATAAAAACCCAACTGATATTGAAATTGAAAAGATTACTGTTGATAAGAACACTAAATTAACAATTCATCTTGCAGAAGGAGGTGGATTTACAATGAGTTTAATGAAGTGATTTTAAAGAATAAATATAATTATGATATTGCCTTAGAAACTCCACTTTTTGTGGAGTTTCTTTTTATTAAATAGTTTTTTTGGAAAAAAGTTAAATCATATTACCTCATAAATTGTAAACTTAGGATTGATTTATAATGAGATTTGGAAAGTATGATGTAACATTTTATTTTTTTTATCGTCATAAAGAGATAACCATAAAAAATAAAAAACCATGAAACATTTAGTTAAAAAGGGATTAGTGTTGATTTTCGCATTAATGTTAATTAATTCATACGCACAGGAAAAAAGTAATTGTACTGTTGTGGATGATGAAAACAATGGTGTTTATGTTGGTCAATGTAAAAACGGTTTAGCACATGGAGATGGGGTTTTTGAATACATGAATGGGAAATACATTTTTCAGGGGCATTTTAAAAAAGGAATAAAACAGGGTGAAGGAAAACTATACAGTTTTATTAATGGAGAGAAAAAACTTATAAAAGAAGGGGTTTGGAAGGACAATAAATATAAGGGCGAAAAATCCAAACAGCAAAAAGCAGCATATAAAGTTCAAAAACGAGTCAATATTGAACGCTACAGTGTAAGACGTCTTGGCGATGGAAATAAGGTTAGTTTTACTTTTATGCAAAATGGAAATAGAAACAATATTGAAAATTTAACAATGGCTGGAGATAGTGGTACCATGTTTTCGAGTTCCTATAATCATTCAATGAACGAGGGATTTGAAAACGTGACATTTCCGTTTAAATGTGAACTGACATATAGAACTTCAAGTAAATTAAAATTTCAAACTTTTGTTGTGAGATTTGAAATTTTATTAATTGATTCTGGAAATTGGGATATTACACTTAATAATTAATGAAGTCATTAAAGATGGAATATAAAACTGTTTTCTTCTTTTAAACTAATAAAGAATTATTTAAAAAAGACCGTCTGATTTTAATAGCTTTATAAACTCAAAAAATAAAGCCAAAAAATGACATCTGTTGAAGACTTATTAAGCATTTTAATTTTAGAAAAAATTAATGAAACTGAATTTAATGGTCTAAGTAAAAGCATTGGTAGCCCAAATGTTTTTGGAGGTCAGGTGTTGGCTCAGGCCATTAATGCAGCTAGCAGAACAATAACCAATAAAAGAGTATTGCACTCAATGCATGCCTATTTTCTTGAAGCTGGAAATTTAGATTTACCTATAACCTATAATGTCAGCATTGTAAGAGATGGTGGTAGTTTTTCGGTTAGACGTG